>CAYMSG010000115.1:0-9133 GCA_964392955.1 uncultured Chitinophagaceae bacterium
AAGGAACAATCGGTTAAGCTGGGGCATAGACGATTAGCGATTATTGATACGGACAGTCGCTCCAATCAGCCGATGCTGTTTGCCGACAGATATGCGATCGTGTTCAACGGTGAAATTTATAACTATGTTGAGCTGAAAAAAGAACTCGAAAAAAAAGGGATTGTTTTTCAAACTGCTTCTGATACGGAAGTATTGTTCCGGTTATTGATTCAGGAAGGTCCGGCAGCGCTCAACAAACTGAATGGCATGTGGTCGTTTGTACTGTATGATGAAGTTGAGAAAACACTTTTCATGAGCAGAGACCGCATCGGAAAAAAACCGCTGTATTACTTACAGCAGAACGATCAGTTTGCTTTTTCATCTGAAATGAAAAGTCTTTATCAGCTCACCCCTTCTTTTTCTTACAACCTGGAATTTATTGATTATGCTGTTGCCAATCCGTTTGATAATGAACGGTTGCCCGATACCATCATTCATGGTATTCAGAAATTTCCTGCAGGTTCATATGGTATATGGAAGAATGGAAAACTGGAAATAAAGCGGTTTTATTTTCCGGAACAACTGCTGGAACAGAAAAGGTCTTACAGGAATTTCAACGAAGCTGTAGAACAATTCAGGGAGTTATTTGAATCTTCCTGCACACTGAGGATGCGAAGCGATGTGCCGGTGGGTTCTGCATTAAGCGGGGGTATTGATTCCGGGATTGTAGTGTCAACGATTGGAAAACTTGGCTATGGTAAAAAAGGAGAATATACGGCGTTGATATCAAGCTTTCCCGGTTCTGCATTAGACGAAACCAAAGAAGCAATGCAGGTGGCTGAACATGCAAATGTGCCTGCTGTAAAAGTAACAGTCAATCCAGATCTTTCTCCCGATCACATACTGGAAGCTATTTACGATTTTGAAGAAATGTACCTAACGGCTCCGGTTAGCTTTTTTCAATCGTACAAAGGTTTTCGTGAAAATGGTATCGTTGTTACATTGGATGGGCATGGTGGTGATGAATTGTTTGGTGGCTATCCATTTGATATGGATGTGAAGTTAAAAGATGATTTTCCCAATTTGCTGAGAATGCGGAATACGCTTACTACCATTCACAATATGTACGGGCATGAGGGAGAAATGGACATGCGCAATGCATGGATGCATTTTAAAGGTGAACTGTTACAAAAAATAAAAGCAAGAAAACCATTCAGTGTGTTTGAAAAAGAGCAGTACTATAAACAAAAACTGTTTCATTCAACCTTTAAGGGTATTTTACCAACACTGCTGCGAAACTTCGACCGTTATTCCATGCACGCCGGTGTGGAAGTACGGATGCCTTTTCTTGACTATCGTATGATTGAATTTGCATTCAGTCTGCCCAACGATTATAAAGTACGCAATGGTTTTTCGAAAGCAGTGGTACGAGAAGCTGCAAGAGGAATAGTACCCGATGCTATTTTGGATAACAAACTTAAATCGGGCTGGAACAGTCCCATGGGTGAATGGATGAGCGGCAACTGGAAACAATGGCTGCTTGATGAAGTGCATAGTAACGACTTCCGCCAATGCACACTTATTAACAGTGATATGCTGCTGCAACAAGTTGAACAGTTTTATACAGAAGCAAGATTTGAACACAGTGCATCACAACAGCTTTGGTTACAGCTACAGCCGTATTTTATTGAAAAAGCAAATAAGAAATACGCCGGTAATACAGGCATTGCATAGAAAAGCATGGAGTATCCTTTGATAACCATCATCATGCCGGTGTTTCAAGCAGCGGCACATATTGAAGCAGCACTGGAGTCGGTTGCATCTCAAACCTTCCGCAACTACGAATTGCTTATACTTGATGCCTGTTCCGGCGATGATACCTGTGATATTGTCAGCAGGTATCAGCAAACAGATAAGCGTATCAGGCTGGTATCCGAAAAGGATAAAGGTATTTATGATGCAATGAACAAAGGTATTGCTCTTGCTAGCGGAGAATGGCTGTATTTTATGGGAAGCGATGATGGGTTTTATAACCAGCAGGTATTACAGGATCTATCCGTTTTTATGCATCACGGAAATGATCTTGTGTACGGCGATGTACTGTGGGTACCCGACGAAATAAAAGAAGAAGGGGAGTGGACACATCGCAGACTACTCAAACAAAATATCAATCACCAGCGCATTTTTTACCGGAAAAGCCTGTTTGAGCAATACGGTAGTTACCAGCTTCAGTACCGTATTGCAGCCGATCATGAATTGAATGTACGTTTCTTTTGCAATGCTGCTGTGCGCAGGCAATATGTTCCCATTATCGTAGCACGCTATCATGCAGGCGGCTTCAGTGCCAATAAAGTGGATGAAGTTTTCTGGAGCAATTGGAATGAAGTCATTTTAAAAAACTTTACACCCTGGTTACCCCAAAAGGAAATCTATGCACGATTGGGCTGGTATTGCTGGTATAATATTGAACAACGACGTTTTGGGAAAGCAGGCGCACTTTTTCTGAAAGTGTACCTGCATACATTCAGCTTTAATTTTGTAAAAATTTCAATTGCACAGGTATTAAAAGAATTCGGGCTCAGAAAATTCTGACCTTTTCATTCTCATTTCACTACTTCTTACATGAATAAAACAGAACAGTTAACAGGCTTGCAAAAGCTTTATATGGATCAGGATGCGTTGGCCAAAGAGCGGGAGCAGATACATGAAACCTGGTTTAACGAAACCACTACCGATTTCTGGCGGCACAAACGCATGTATGAAACCATACAGCCACTTGCAGCGTATTATCAACAGGCAAAATGGTTAACCGTAGGCGATGGACGTTATGGACTCGATGCCATCCGCATGAAGAAATTATTTCAACTCCAACATGTTTTTCCAACTGATATTGGTGAAAATATGCTTCGCATCAGTAAAGAAAAAGGGTGGATCGATGATTTTGGTGTAGAAAATGCAGAGAAGCTTTCATTTGCTGATCAGTCGTTTGATGTAACGTTTTGTAAAGAAGCGTTTCACCATTTTCCACGCCCTTACATTGCCTTGTATGAAATGCTGCGGGTAAGTAAAAAAGCAGTAGTAATGATTGAGCCTGCAGAACGGCAGGTGCTGAATGGTGTAAAAAGCAAACCCTATATCCTGTCTGCTGTACAACTTCTTTTTTCAAAACTGGCTGGTAAGCCATTTACGCCGTATGTGCCGGAAAGTTTACCCATCAGTCATTCATTTGAAGTATCGGGAAATTATCTGTATGCAGTATCGGTAAGGGAACTGGAAAAACTGGTTCATGGAATGGATCTTGGCGGCCTTGCCTGGAAAGGGCTGAATGACGTGTATGAAAAGGGATGTGAGTTTGAAGAAGCAAAACCAGGCAACCCGTTGTTTGAAAAAATCAGCAGCAGCATTGCCGCAGGCGATGCGTTGTGTAAAAAGTATCCGCAGTTTCACCAGCCAAATATGGTAACAGTGATCCTGTTTAAAGAAAAACCTGATGCCGGATTGGTAAAAGCATTAACCGAAGCAGGCTATCAATTGCCCCGGGTGCATGCCAATCCTTATCTCTAAAACAAGTAAACCACTTTAATCTTTTCTGTGAATTTCGTAAAAAAAATCATTACTAAAACAACTGGATACTGGTTGCATCGGCAAAGCAATTTGCCGGTGGGTGCCGATCTGTTTGTAGATATTCATTATAAGATCCGGTATCCGGCATTGCATACATTGTTTGATGTAGGCGCCAATGTGGGGCAAACACGAACGTATTTTCGGTTTCATGTGCCGGCTGCTAAAATCTACAGCTTTGAACCTGTCAAAAATACCTATGAGCAACTAAAGAACAGTGCTGCGGGCGATACCAACTGTGTGTTAGAGAATATGGCATTAGGTGATGAAGCCGGTGAAAAAACCATCCGGTTGTTTGATGGCGATATGACTGTTCTTAATTCATTGCGTGATGATGTAATGAACAATGCCGCCAATGCGAAGGAAGAAACCATCCGCATCGATACACTGGATCATTACTGTAATACACACAACATTCCAAAAGTTGATTTGCTGAAAATCGATACCGAGGGTTTTGAAATCAATGTATTGAAAGGGGCAGAACAAATGTTGCAAAACGGGCGCATCTCCTTTGTGTATTGTGAAACCGGTTTTCAGCAAAGCAACCAACGCAATACATATTTTCCAACACTTACAGAATACCTGGCTAAACGTGATTATTTCTTTTTTGGTCTTTACCAAATGGATTATCACGATTGGAAACGGGGAAACGGACTGGGCAATGCATTGTATGTTCATCAATCGGTTTTTCCATAATCTGCGTATCTATTGGTAAGTGAAATTGTTTGAAATGAATAAGCCGCAGATTTCTGTTATTGTTCCTGTGTACAATGCCGCATCCTATCTTGAACAATGTATCCGTTCCATTTTCGCACAAAGCTTTTCTGATCTTGAGATCATTGCCGTGAATGACGGTTCTACCGATGCCAGTGCGGCATTACTTGATCAACTCGCCGCTACCGATAAACGCTTACATGTATTTCATCGCCCCAATATGGGGGTTAGTGCTGCAAGGAACTTTGGAATAAAACACGCTGCAGGAGCCTATATCGGTTTTTCGGATGCCGATGATTTTATGGAACCCACCATGTTGCAGGAATTGCACAGCGCTGTTACTGCGAATAATTGCGACTGGGCCATTTGCAATGTAAATATGCTGCGGGAAAGTGAACCGGTGAGAGCACGACTTCTGATGACTGATGAAGTATTGGAAGTAAGTACGAACAGAGCCTCTTTTGTACATGGGTTGATGCGTTTTCATTATGATAATGCCAACTGGAACAAATTGTTTTCCGCTTCCATCATACACGAACATCATCTTTTATTTACAGAAGGGATGCAGGTATGGGAAGACCTCCTGTTTAACCTTCGTTACCTGAATTATGTAAATCGTATTGCAGTACTTGCAAAACCTCTGTACAACTACCGCATCCTTTCTTCTTCTTTGTTTGCAGGATACAGTGGAAAACTGATTCCGCAGTTTAATACATTGTACCATCAGTACCTGGCATTTGCACAACAACATGCAGGTGATGAGGAAATCAAGGCGTTTAAACAGGAAACAGCAAGGATTGTATATTACGATTTATTGTACAGAACCGAGCTGGATCTGAAACAGCAGAGTGTACCGGGGGTCTCTTTTTACAGGCTGTTCAGGGAAACATTAAATCGTTTTGACCCAACTATATTTTACTATCCTGCTGCAATGCGAAAAGGATTCCAGGGATTTAAGCAATGGTTGCTGCATACACAACGGTTTGGGTTGTTTGCATTTATCATTAGTATGAAGCCCTGGTTACGCCGGCCGTACCGTTTTTTACGCCGGTATTTGCGATAATTATTTACATCCATCAGTAATGGAAACCATCAAAGTAAATTTCGGATATTTCTGGCCCGATTTTAACCCGGCCGATAATTACTTTACACGGATACTTTCAAAGAAGTACAATGTTGTGTTGAGTGATGATCCGGATCTGTTTTTCTTTACGCATGCGTACAACGGCAAACGGGATTATTTGAACTACAACTGCCACCGTGTATTTCTTGGCTGGGAAAATGTACGGGCCGATTGGAATTGCTGCGACTATGTGCTGGACTCTGATTTTTACATTGGTAACCCACGGCATAAGCGCTGGCCTATCTGGGCGGCATGGGATACCACCCAGCTTGTTGCGCCCAAAAAACAGGAATTGTTTTTACAAAAAAAGAAATTTGCCTGTATGGTGGTGAGCAATGCAAAAGCGAAAGAACGGATTGCGTTTTTTCACGAGCTCTCAAAATACAAACAGGTTGATTCCGGTGGCCGGCACCTGAATAATATTGGCGGCCCTATTGCCAACAAAATGGACTTTATTAAAGATTACAAGTTTGTGATCTCTTTTGAAAACTCATCGCACCCCGGTTATACTACTGAAAAACTGATTGAACCCATGCTGGTTAACAGTATTCCTGTGTATTGGGGCAATGAGGAAGTTGGAAAAGATTTTAATACCGGTAGTTTTCTTCATGTCAATCAATATGCATCGTACAAAGAAGTGATCGATCATTTGATTGAACTTGACCGTGATGAAGAGAAGTACCTGCAAATGGCCATGCAGCCATGGTTTCACCACAACCGTATTCCTGCAGCCATGACGCAGGAAAGCCTCGCAGCATTTTTTGATTTTGTGATCACTGACAGCAAAACAAAACCGCCGGTAGCATCATCGGTTGTAAAGAGCAACCTTCATAAGCTGCAGGTAACAAAGAGTAAAATTGAATCATCCTTATACCACCGTTTAGGTATATCCAAAGGCTTCAGATAAACCAGTATGAAACAACTTTTAAAAAAAATAACACCGCTTTACAAGCTGTATCTTTTCCTGCTGCAACAACGAAAAAAAATCCGTGACCGCATTACCATTCCTGATTATGCGGTTAAGCGGAAAACCATTATTGACCTTTCAAAGCAATACCAATGCAGCGAGGTATTTATTGAAACCGGAACCTATATGGGAGATACGATCGAGTATCTGAAACATGATTTCAACCGGCTTTTCTCCATTGAATTAAATGAAGACCTGGCTGCAAAAGCAGCCAAGCGGTTTAGCAGTGAAACAAAGATCCGGATTGTACAGGGAGATAGTGCCACACAGTTAGCTTCCATTCTTTCTGACATTCAAACGCCGGTTGTTTTTTGGCTCGATGGTCATTATTCATCTGAGTTCCAATCGGGCGACGAATACATTGTTACAGGAAAAGGCGAAAAAGATACACCGGTAATGGAAGAATTAATTCAGATCAGCCAGCACCCGGTAAAAAATCATGTGATTCTGATTGATGATGCCAGGTTGTTTAATGGCAATGATGATTACCCAACAAAACAGCAGGTGAGTGAATTTGTGAAACAGAAATTACCAGGGCATCACTTTTCAATCAAGAAGGATATCATCAGAATACTTCCAAACAAATAAAATGGTACAATCATTTATCAATAAAGTAATTCTGAAACTGAAAATCGAATGGCGCTTTTTACAAAAGCGTTTCGATCGTTCCATTAGTCACCAGGAGAGCATCAACAAGAATTATATCCGTCCGTTTCTTCCGGCCAATCCAATTGTGATTGATGCAGGCGCACATGTGGGTGGCGATTCCATAGAAATGTGTCGTTTGTTTGCAGGTTCAACCGTTCACGCATTTGAACCGGTACCTTCTATCTATCAGTTATTAAAACATAACACAAGGAAGTTTCATCGCATCCATTGCCATACTATTGCATTGAGTAATCAAACCGGGCAACAGGTAATGCATGTAAGCAGCGGCGCATCGGATGGCTCCAGTTCGTTGCTGCAGCCAAAGGATCATTTGACCGATCATCCGGATGTGTTTTTTAATGAAGACATCACAGTACAAACCATGACGCTGGACGATTGGGCGGCCGCACAACAATTGGATCATATTGATCTGTTGTGGCTCGATATGCAGGGGTTTGAACTGCAGGTATTAAAAGCATCTTCAGTTATTCTGCCAACGGTAAAAGCCATTCATATGGAAGTAAGTACAAGAGTAACCTATGAGGGTGTTCCTTTGTATCCGGAAGTGAAAGCATGGATGGAAGCAAACGGATTCCGGGTTGAAGTTGAAGCAATACCGGCCGGTTGGGATATGGGCAATGTATTGTTTGTAAGAAAATAAGTTTAGCAGCCTTTCACATTGATGCATCCCTTACTTAGTGTACTAATGACCTCCTTTAACCGGGAGCAGTATATTGCCGAAGCTATACAAAGTGTGCTCGTCTCTACCTATACCAATTTTGAACTCATTATTGTAGATGATGGCTCGAAGGACAGGACAGTGGAACTGGCAAGATCATTTGCAGCAACAGATTCACGTATACGGGTATATGTAAACGAAGTAAACCTGGGTGATTATAAAAACCGAAACAAAGCGGCTTCTTATGCAAAGGGTGAGTTTATCATGTATGTTGACAGTGATGACAAAATATTAGCAGATGGATTTGAGCGATGTATTGCTGCCATGCAACAATTTCCACAGGCGGGTTTTGGCATGCAGTTCAATGAAACAGGAAGAAACCCTTTTTTGCTTTCTTCAAAGCTTGCGATCCGGCAACATTTTTTTAAAGAACCTTGTTTAATGATCGGGCCGGGTGGCACTATTTTACGCCGCAGTTTTTTTGAACGCATCGGCAGTTATCCTGTAAAGTATGGTCCGGCCAACGATATGTATTTTAATTTAAAGGCAGCAGCAGCAGGGCCGTTACTCATGCTGCCGTTCACGTTCAATTATTACCGTATTCACGAGGGGCAGGAACAGAATAATAAATACAGTTATCTCTATAATAATTTCAATTACCTGCGTGATGCGTTGGCAGAGCTTGATTTGCCGGTAACAGAAAAAGAGAAAGAATGGCTGATGAATAAAAACAGAAGAAGGTTTTTGGTGAACCTTTTGGCCTATTGTTTCCGGTCTGGAAATTTTACGAAAACATTTGCTGCACGAAGGCTTGCCGGTTTTGGACTGAAAGATATGTGGAAGGCACTCGTGCATCCTTCTTTGTAATTAATTGTTTTGCTCGTATCCATCATTATACCCCTTTATAACAGTGCTGAGTCGTTACAACGAACCATGCAGTCAGTATTGGCACAAACGCATCAACCTATTGAAGTGATCTTAGTTGATGATGGATCCACTGATAACAGTTATGAACGGGCGAAGCAATTTGAAAGTGATCACATTGTTGTGTTGCAGCAAACAAATGCAGGTGCGGCTGTTGCAAGAAACACAGGGCTTGCAGCAGCGAAGGGAACATTCATTCAGTTTCTGGATGCAGGTGATGTATTGAGTCCTGAAAAAATTGCAGCGCAGGTAAATGCTTTAAACAATCATCCGGGTAAGGTTGCTGTTTGTAATTACAAACAGTTTACTGCTGATGACGAATTGAAGAATGGAATTTACCCCGATCAATCGACATTCATTTATTCCAGTGATGATCCGCAGGACTTTTTGATCAATCTCTGGGGAGGCAAAGGAGAAATGAATTTTATTCAAACTAACTGATGGCTGGTGCCAAGGCAGGTGAGTGAAAAGTCCGGTG
>CAYMSG010000116.1:0-9120 GCA_964392955.1 uncultured Chitinophagaceae bacterium
GGTATTGCTTCCACTTATGTTTATTCTGCATGGGAATAACGCATTCTTCGGTTTTTTCCCGATTTCATTTATTCTCTTAAACTTTTTTGCTGTACTTCTTGCTTCGCTTTTCATTTATATTTCGTTTTATTTCATTTTCAGGAATAGCAGAAAAGCTGCCCTACTCAGTTTTTGGCTGCTGTTATCAATTTTGTCATTTGGATACATCCATGACAATATAAAAAAGATACTTGGTGATAATTTCTTAAGTAGTTATAAAGTAGTTCTTCCAGTAATGTTTGTCTTTTTTATCAGTTTAACTGCATTTGTTAAAAAAAGAAACAGCCTTTTTTACCGTCAGTTTCTTTTTATCAACATGTTGATGTTAGCCTTATTACTTGTTGAACTGGCGAACAGTATTATTCAAATGTCAAACTATAGGAATGAAAAACATCTACTTGATAACCGCTTTACTGCCATGAAGCAATCACAGATCAATACAGCAATCGCTGACTCATTGAAGCCTGATATTTTTTTTCTTGTATTCGATGCCCTCCCTTCTTCAATTGCTATGAAAGCAGAATGGGGTTTTGACAACAGCTCATTAGATAGTTTTCTGGTGAGAGAAAAATTCTATATTCATTCAAAGTCTGAGAGTAATTACAATTTAACTGTTTTATCAGTAAGCAGTACACTCAACATGGACTACACCCCTCCAGTTGATCTTTACCAGGATGAAACAAAAATGTACTTCAAAGCATCAGCTTCACTAATCGACAACTCGCTTACACGTATATTAAATAAGCAGGGGTATACTATTAAACAGTTTCAACCCATATCATTTCTAAATAATGACTGGGACGGGGAACTTTTTTTTTCTGATATGCTGCATATGAACTATTTCTATCAAACGCTGCCCGGCAGAATCTACCGTGATCTCGGATGGAATTTCTACCGGATAAACAGTAAGCGATTACAAGACCTAAAAACAAAAAAATACGAACGCCGCAACTTACGTCTGCGAAATGAATTAGAACAAACAAAACTACTTGTAAAAAAGAGTTGTGCGCAGCATGAAGAAAAAAAACAATTTGTTTATGCCCATTTCCAATTGCCACATGAGCCATTCATATATGACAGTACGGGTAAACTAAAGCAAACAGAAAAAACAATTATATATACAGAGGAAGAACAACCTGCCGCCTTCATTGAACAGGTGAAATTTGCAAATAAATTAATAAAGGATATTGTTCTTTACATCAAAAAACACAACCGTAAAAACACCGTTATTGTTGTTGAAGGCGATCATGGATACAGAAATATTGATGGCAAGAAGGGGTATATGATATTTGACAATTTTAGTAGTGTTTACTTCCCCGATAATGATTATAAGCAACATTATCCGTCAATGAGCCCTGTAAACTCATTCCGGTTGGTCTTAAATAAATTCTTTGCTGCAAACCTTCCGTTATTGGAAGATAGCAGTATTTTCATTCCTTACACGCTTCCTGGCAAAAAATAAACCAATGCAAACGATCTGGTCGAAATTGAAATTATTTTTTAGCAAATGGCCTTTATTCCTTGTTCTTCTTCCTCTGTTTTTTATTTACAGTGGATACAATGAATTGTTTGGATTTCTTTCCCTGAAATACGTGCTTATCAATTTCATAATTATAACTGTATGTGTATTGATATGCTATTTCATTTCGTTTAAGCTCTTTCGTAATTTGAAAAATGCGGCCGTCTTTACCTTTTTTATCAGCTTACTAAGTCTTGTGTTTGGATACCTGCATGATAGTCTAAAACAGATTTTCCCACAAAATTTTTTCGTGAAATTTACTTTTGTTCTTCCTTTTATCTTGGCACTTTTTCTGATTGCTTTTCTGATACTGAGAAAAAGAACAAGAACGTTTGGAGAATTATATCTTTTTCTGAATCTGTTGTTTATTGTTTTGCTTCTTTCCGAAATACCAAACAGTGTAAAACGCTACCAACTTCATAAAAGCGTAGATAATCTTATTGATTTTCGCTTTAATGCATATAATGATTACAGTCCATCCAAATCGCTTCCGGATTCGCTGAAACCGGATATTTACTTTCTTTTGTTTGATGCATTGTCTGCATCAAAAAGCATTGACCGCCTCATTGGAAAGAAAAATTATGAACTTGACAGCTTTCTGACTAAAAAAGATTTCTATGTGGCTGCTAACGCACGTGCAAATTACAACTGGACAATTCATTCTCTCAGCAGCACATTCAATATGGATTACCTTCCACCATGGATTGCTCCCGTTATGAATGACCCAAAAGTTTATTTCTGGGGTTCGGAATCAATACTCAACAATTCGTTATTTGCTATCCTTCGTAAAGAAGGATACAAAACACATAGCTACCAACCAATTTCATTTGATAACAAAGATTGGCCGGGTAACTCCTTCTTTGAACGAATGAGAAAGCACCATTATTCATTTAAAACATTACCAGGTCGTATATACCGAGATGTTTTTTGGAACTATAGCCGAATTAATATAGACTTCATCCAAAAAGGACAATTTAAAATTATCGATGAAAGAAATGCGCAAAAGAAAAAGCATTTCGACACAACGATAGCGCTTTTAAAAGCCTCATGTAAAGATCCAAAGTTGAAATTTGTGTACGGTCATTTTATGATACCACACGAGCAATACACATTTGATAGTGCAGGTAATATAAAAACTGCAGCCAACACTGTGGTCCATAACGAAACAGAAGATAAAGCTGGTTATTTCGGACAAGTATTATTTGCACGCAAAGTAATTCAGGATCTGGTTGAATACATTCAACAAAACAATAAAAAGAATACGATCATTATTGTTGCTGGTGACCATGGTTTCAAGTCATCACAAGCAGTTAAAAGTGGGTATATCTTTAATAACATGTTGGCGCTATACTTCCCTGATAAAGATTACAGCAAGCTATATGATTCCGTTTCACTGGTAAATGTGTTCAGGCTTGTTCTGAACAAACATTTTAATGCCGGTTTACCACTTCATGGAGACAGCAGCATTGTTGTTAGTGGAGAAACGCAGGCAATTAAGAAATCAGAAAAAATACAGCCAACTCATACCCCTTCAACCCCAGCCCAATGATACTACCGGCTGCCTTGGCACTTACATGCGACAGGTGACGAAACTCTTCACGGGCATGTACATTGGAAATATGTACTTCAACTACAGGAGTTGTAATGGCAGCTATCGCATCACCAATGGCAACAGAAGTATGGGTGTAACCGCCGGGGTTGAGAATTATGCCATCATAGGAAAAACCTACCCGCTGCATTTCGTTGATCAACTCCCCTTCAACATTACTTTGGTAGTAATGAAAAGCAACGGACGGAAATTTTGCTTCCAATTCCTCAAAATATTCTTCGAATGATTGATTGCCGTACACACCCGGCTCCCGTTTGCCCAGCAGATTTAAATTAGGTCCATTAATAATGGCGATCTTCTTCATGAAGTAAATATAAAAAGAAATGAGCCACAAAATTTTCGAGATAGCTTTTTACAACAATCGCTGAAAATTTTGTGGCGAATTCTATGTGACAAAAAATCAATAAAAAGAACACATAAAAAAGCCCCGATGTAGAATCGGGGCTCGCTGTTAATTTAAGCTGCTCTTGATCATGTTAATAAAATCATCGAAGAGGTAACGGCTGTCGTGCGGACCGGGTGTGCTTTCGGGATGATATTGCACCGAGAATGCAGGACGGTCTTTCAAACGAATTCCTTCGATCGATTCATCATTCAGGTTTACGTGTGTAATTTCAACATTCGCTGCTGTACGCACCGCTTCCGGATCAACACCAAAGCCGTGGTTCTGTGTAGTGATCTCACACAAACCTGTGACCAGGTTTTTCACCGGGTGGTTTAATCCACGGTGACCATGATGCATTTTGAATGTTGGAATATCGTTTGCCAACGCCAGCAACTGATGACCGAGACAAATACCAAAGGTTGGCTTCTTCTCATTCACAATTGCTTTTACTGTATCAATCGCATAATCCATACTGGCAGGATCACCGGGGCCATTTGAAATAAAATAACCAGCTGGATTAAATGCTTTCAGTTCTTCAATTTTTGTTTTAGCAGGAAACACTTTGAGGTAAGCTCCACGATCTGCCATGCATTGCAGAATGTTCAACTTGGTTCCAAAATCCATCACTGCAATTCGGATCGGAGAGTTTTCATCACCCATCGTAAATGCTTCAGTTGTGCTTACTGTACTTGCCAGCTCCAACCCTTCCATGGAAGGCACTTTTGCCAACTCTTCTTTCAGTTTTGCTTCATCCAGAATTTCGGATGAGATGATGCAGTTCATGGCACCTTTCGTACGCACATGCGTCACAAGTGCCCTTGTATCTACATCTTCAATGGAAACTATGTTTTGTTCTTCCAGATATTGCTGCAATGATTTATCAGCAAAGTACCTTGAAAAACGATCTTCAAGATTCCGACCGATCAATCCTTTAATTTTTACACTATTGCTTTCTACATCTTTTGCAAATGTGCCGTAGTTACCGGTATGCGCATTGTTCATGATAATGATCTGGCCGGTATAACTGGGATCAGTAAATACTTCCTGGTAACCCGTCATACCTGTGTTGAAACAGATCTCACCGGTAGTAGTACCAATTTTTCCAAATGCTTTACCGTAAAATACATTGCCATCTTCCAGCATGAGAATGGCAGTTTGCGTTCCTGTTGGCTTATGTGGTTGTGTCATAATTAGTATGCAAAATAAAAGAGGCAGAACCAAATGTCCTGCCTCTGTATCAAAAACTTTTCAACATGAATATTATTCAGCTGATTTTTCTTCTTTTGTTTCTTCAGCGGCAGGAGCAGCAGCAACTTCTTCAGTTGTAGCTTCAGCCTTTTTCTTCGCACCACCGGCACGACGTGTTTTCTTAGCAGGCGCAGCAGCTTCACCTTTTCCTTTACCGTAGATCTCGTTGAAATCAACCAGTTCGATCATGGCTTTTTCTGCGTTATCACCTACACGAATACCTAATTTCAATACACGTGTGTAACCACCCGGGCGGCTGGCAACTTTTTCAGCAACAGTGCTGAACAATTCGGTAACAGCTTCTTTGTTTTGTAAGTAACTGAACACTACACGACGTGAGTGAGTAGAATTGTCTTTGGCTTTTGTGATCAGTGGCTCGATCCATGTACGCAACGCTTTTGCCTTTGTTAAGGTAGTAACGATACGTTTGTGTTGAATCAGCTCGATAGCCAGGTTGGTCAGTAACGCTTTTCTGTGAGAAGCAGTACGACTCAGATTTTTGATTTTGTCTCCGTGACGCATGACGTTTTAATTTGATAATTTGAAAATTGGACAATTTGAAAATTATTCCAACATCAAATCCTTGTTATAAATAAGCTGTACCGTGTCAGGAATTACAGCCTTTGCTATTTCCCTTACACCCCTTTAGGGGATGGGGGCTTAATCGATATTATCCAATCCCATTTTGTGAAGATCCATACCGAAGTGTAAGCCTCTTTCACCCAACACCTGTTCAATCTCAGCCAAAGATTTTTGACCGAAGTTGCGGAACTTCATCAGGTCTTCCTGCTCGTACTGTACCAGTTCACTCAATGAATTGATCTTGGCAGCTTTCAAGCAGTTGAAGGCACGTACTGAAAGATCGAGATCTTCCAACGGCGTCTTCAATACCTTGCGGAGTTGCAGCATTTGCTCATCTACTACATCTTCTTTCTTCTCTTCTTTGTTGTCGAAAGTGATGTTTTCATCAGTAATGATCATCAGGTGCTGAATCAAAATACGGCTTGCCTGCTTTACTGCTTCTTCCGGATGAATTGTACCATCGGTAACAACATCCATAATTAATTTTTCGAAATCTGTACGTTGTTCCACACGTGTATTCTCGATCAGGTACTTTACATTTTTAATCGGTGTAAAGATCGAGTCAGTTGCGATATAGCCGAATGGTGCATCTTTTGGCTTGTTTTCCTCAGCAGGAACATATCCACGGCCTCTTGCAATGTTGATCTCAATATCGAGTTTTGCACTTGGGTCCATTGTGCAGATCAGTAATTCAGGATTCATTACTTCAAAAGCTGGTGAAGCTTCACCAATGTTTGCAGCCGTGAATTCTGTTTTATTTTTCAGACTTAATGTGATCTTTTCGTGACTTACTTCGTGCTCTACTTTCTTCTTAAAGCGAACCTGCTTCAGGTTGAGGATAATTTCCACAACATCTTCACTGATTCCCTTTACAGTTGCAAATTCATGGTCGGCTCCCTCAATCTTAATACCTACAATTGCATATCCTTCCAGTGAATTTAATAACACACGGCGCAACGCATTACCAATGGTAACACCATAACCGGGTTCAAGCGGACGAAATTCAAATTGTGCTTCAAAGTCAGTTGCCTTCTGAAGAACAATTTTGTCGGGTTTTACGAAATTCAAAATAGCCATATTGAAGTTTCTGTTTTACATTTTTTAATCGGCTGTTACGCCTTGATGACTCTGCAGTTGCGTCGCACTCTTGTACGGTTTGTATTTCTACTCACCATTCACAACTCACCACTCACGCTTACTTGCTGTACAATTCCACAATCAGTTGCTCCTTGATATTCTCTGGAACGTTTTCACGCTCAGGGTATGCAATGAAGGTACCTTTCATCTCAGCTTCATTCCAGTCTAACCAGCTGAACTTTGGATTTTTACCTGCCAGCTTACCTGTTACAGATGCATTATCCTTGCTCTTGTCTTTTAAGCTGATTACGTCGCCTGGTTTCAATTGATAAGAAGGAACATTCACCACTTCACCATTCACAGTGATATGTTTGTGGCTTACAAGCTGGCGTGCACCCGGACGGCTGGGAGAAATACCTAAACGGTATACAGCATTGTCCAAACGTGCTTCCAGTAAGCGGATCAGGTTTTCACCTGTTACACCCTTGATACGGGCAGCTTCATCAAATGTTTTACGGAATTGTTTCTCCAATAAGCCATATGTGTATTTGGCTTTTTGTTTTTCACGGAGCTGTAGAGCGTACTCACCTAATGTTTTACGCTTACGCTGTGCGCCATGCTGGCCGGGAGGGTTACTGTTTTTACCCAACCATTTGCCATTTCCTAAAATCGGCTCACCGAAAATACGGGAGATCTTGGTCTTTGGACCTGTGTAACGTGCCATAGTTTTTATTCATTTACGCTTTTTAGAAACCGGTGAACTGATCGGTAAAAGCGTTAAAAAATTAATCAGCCACCCTTTATTAAATGAATGAATCTTGGCGATTCAAATATGTCGTGAAACAGCTTTGAGTTTTGAGCTATGAGCTTCGAGTGTTTTGCTCGTCGCTAACAGCTAATGGCTCACAGCTTTCTTCATTAAACTCTTCTCTTCTTTGGAGGACGACAACCATTGTGTGGTAAAGGAGTAACGTCTTTGATCATCGCTACTTCAATACCTGATTGTGATAAAGCACGGATGGCGCTTTCACGACCCGAACCCGGACCTTTTACATAAACATCCACACGTTTCATACCTGCATCGAAAGCCACTTTCGCAGCTTCTGCAGATGCTACCTGTGCAGCATAAGGAGTGTTTTTCTTGGAACCTTTAAAGCCCATTTTACCGGCGCTGCTCCAGGAAATAACCTGTCCCTGCTTGTTTGTTAAACTGATAATGATGTTGTTGAACGTGGCACTGATATGTGCATCACCGTGCGAATCAACTTTTACAACTCTTTTTTTGGCGGCTGCTTTAGCGCTCACCTGTTGTGCTTTTGCCATAATTGAAAACCGAGGTAATCTTTTGTTTATAATAATCCTGCTTTGAACAGGACCAGATCAACGCTCCATCTACACCGGGATATCTGCTGTTAACCTGTAAGAACTGGTGTATATAAAAAAGCCGCAAGCTCAAAGCTTATCGCTCTGAGCTCGTGGCTGATTTTATTACTTCTTAGCTGCCTTTTTCTTACCGGCAACTGTCTTACGTTTACCTTTCCGTGTACGGCTGTTTGTTTTGGTACGTTGACCACGAACCGGCAATCCTTTACGGTGACGTAAGCCACGGTAGCAAGCAATATCAAGCAAACGCTTGATACTCATTTGCACCTCACTACGCAACTGACCTTCTACTTTAAACTCATTGGTGATAACGTTACGAATTGCATTCAATTCGTCGTCATTCCACTGGTTTACTTTTTTATTTACGTCGATACCTGATTTTTCCAGGATATAACGTGCAGTAGAAGGACCAATACCATAGATATAGGTAAGGCCAATTTCTCCTCTTTTGTTCTTTGGTAAATCAACACCGGCAATACGAGCCATAACTTATTTTACTTTAATTGTTCTTGTTTGTTTTTCGCTTCGGGCTGTTAGCTGCGAGCTGCGAGTTTAACTCATTGCTCATGGCTATCGGCTCATAGCTATTTTATCCCTGGCGCTGTTTAAAGCGGGGATTCTTCTTGTTAATCACATAAAGGCGGCCCTTTCTGCGAACAATCTTGCAGTCAACGCTGCGCTTTTTGATGGATGCTCTAACTTTCATCGTTTTTATTTTTACTGCCCTCAGCCTGAAGCCTACAGCGTTAAACTTTACTTGTACCTGAAAATAATACGACCCCTGCTCAAATCGTAAGGACTCATTTCTACACCTACCTTATCGCCAGGAAGAATCCGGATGTAGTGCATCCTCATTTTTCCGGAGATGGTAGCCAGAATTTCGTGCCCGTTTTCAAGCTGCACCCGAAACATAGCATTGCTCAATGCTTCTAAAATTTTACCGTCTTGCTTAATTAGTGCTTGTTTCGCCATACTTTTTGGGGTCGCAAAGATAGGAGGATTTCTGGAAAAGAATACAAAAAAATCAGCCCCGGCAGGCATTTTCAAAAAAAAATTACCGCACCGGGGCCAAAAATAAAATTTTCTGCTGTTTAAATGGCTTCTGCTGTCAGATGCACCTTGGTCATATCCAAATAATAATTCTGTAATTGATGCAGTGCAATTGGTTGATTCACATGGCGTTTATCTTCCCTGTACCAAAAGCTGATATTGCTGAAATCATCTTTTTTATCGAGGTGAACCCGAAAAGCTCCTTTCAGGTATTTTACTGAACCGTCG
>CAYMSG010000117.1:0-9119 GCA_964392955.1 uncultured Chitinophagaceae bacterium
ATGTTTGGGCGGTGGCAGCGCCGTTGGTGCTTTTTCATTAAAACTGCTGAATGAAAAATTTCAGTTGGGTTTGACTGATGAACAACTCATAGTTTATGCCTTGCAGTTAGGAAGCGATTGCCCGTTCTTTATTCTGAACAAGCCCTGTTTTGCAACAGGCCGGGGAGAAGTATTAGAGCCGATTGCTCTTGATCTGTCAGCATATTGTTTTGCTATTGTGAACCCGGGCATTCATGTAAATACAGGCTGGGCATTTGCGAATCTGTCAGGCCGCTCTACAGATAGCAACAAACAATCAGACAGTTCCAAGCGGCCAGACAGTGAGCAGCACCCCAATCTGAAAGAAATCATCCAACAACCCATCTCCACCTGGAAACATCAACTCATCAACGATTTTGAAGAACCGGTAAGCAAAGCCCATCCGGAGATTGCGGCGATTAAACAACAGTTGTATGATGCTGGTGCACTGTATGCAAGCATGACGGGCAGTGGAAGCACAGTGTTTGGGATATTTGAAGAAGAACCTGAGCTGAAGTTTGATGAAAAGTATTTGTACAAACTCATTTAGTCATTTTACTACTTCATATACTCCTTTAAATAAGCATCCAGCTTCCATGCTCTGATATCACGACCGATTATTCTGCCGTTAGCATCTATCAGAAAATTAACTGGGATTCCTCGTCCAAATAAATTAAACGCTTTTGTTATTTCGCTATTCCAGTATTTAAAATCACAAACCTGCGGCCAGGTCATGTTGTCTTTTACGATTGCATCTAACCAAGCCTGTTTTTCTTTTTCTCTGTCTAACGAAAACGAAACGATCACAAATCCTTTTGCTCGATACTTTTTATAAACATCAACCAAATAAGGATTTTCTTCTCTGCACGGCACACACCAACTTGCCCAAAAATCCAATAGCACATATTTTCCTTTAAAATCAGAAAGCCTTCCGCTTACACCATCTTTATCTGTAAAAAGTATGTCAGGCGCAAACTTTCCAATCTGCAAGCTTTCTTCTTTAACTATGAATCTTTCCAATTCAACTCCCCAATTGCTTTGTTTTATGATTGGTGTAAACGCCTGGTAAAAAACTAACAATGAATCAAACGGCAGCTTATGCCTGTTGAATGACAGCAAATCCAAACTGACAAAAGAATTAGGATTCGTACGAATAAAATCAACAGTAAGCCACTCTTTCTCATCTGTATACGGGATCATATACTTATTTGTCAATGAATCGTACAATGGCCAATTCTTCTCCTGTTCTGCTTTTTTAATTATTGAAAGAACTGGTTCCCATTTGGTTTCATAGGCTTGAACAATTTCGTTATAAGAGACCCATTCATCCTGAGTTTTCGAACCTGTCAATTTCACTTCATTAAATTTCCCATTGATCAATTGGACCTGCATTACAGTTGGTTCAATGAAAAACTCTGTTTCATAAACACCTTGCGTACCTTTTCTTTGCTTTACATTACTGTACAGATAAAGCTTAGCAGGCTCTTTAATGTTTCCTTTATAACTGAATGTTCCGTTTTCGATTAACGTACTGTCTACAAAATTCACTGCATTCAAATCACGGTAAGTAAGATAAATCATTCCGGATTGAACACCTTCGATCTGTCCAAGCAAAACAAAAATGCTGTCTTGTCCCTTTGTATTATGTAGCAAGAAAAATAAAAGAAAAACGGAAATTGTATTCTTCATAAGCAGCTTTATTCAAAGATGCAAAACTCTTTGCATTTCATAAACCGGTTTCAAAAACATTAGGGAATTATTATTTTTTAACCGCCTGCAAGGTTAGCAACTACTGTCAGGGTTACCCGTAACCCTCAACTCCTAACCCGTAACTGCGTTCACTCCGCTTCCCGCAACAACCCTTCCAAATCCAACCGCCTCGTCACCATCTCCAAATTCCCATTTGCATCAAAAGGCCATTCTTCTTTTGGTTTGTCCCAATACAATTCCACACCATTACCATCGGGGTCATCTAAATACAAGGCTTCACTTACCCCATGATCCGATGCACCGGTCAATGGATATTTCGCTTCCAGCAAACGTTTTAATATCACCGCCAGATCCTTGCGTGTGGGATATAGAATGGCTGTATGATACAAGCCCGGCACATTCACCGGTGCAGGCCCTGCCCCTTTGCTGTGCCAGGTATTCAAACCGATATGATGATGATACCCGCCTGCAGAAACAAACACCGCCTGCGAACCGTACCGCTGCGTTATTGTAAACCCCAGCAGTTCGTGATAAAAAGCCAGCGAACGGTCAAGGTCAGATACCTTGAGATGTACATGACCAATGCGGGTTTGTGCAGGAACAGTGTAGTTCATAACTCTGATTTTATTTTATGAAAGTAAGCCAGTATTTTTGTAAGGCAATGAAACAGCAAACTTCCTTTCTCAAACAAAATCTCGATCTGCTCAATCACTGAGTGCTGTACCGCTGTTTATGATCGGCAATGCTGATCAACGTTTGCATTTCTCATTTTTCATTCTTCATTTTTAATTTTCTTTCCATGCATACTTCTATTGCAGCAGTTTCTGCTAATACACACTATTTTATTGATAAAGAAGAACAGTTCGGTGCTCACAACTATCATCCATTACCCGTTGTATTAAAACGTGGTGAAGCTGTATTTATGTGGGATGTAGATGATAAACGTTATTATGATTTCCTGAGCGGCTACTCGGCCGTTAACCAGGGGCATTGCCATCCACGCATTGTGGCATCGCTGATTGAGCAGGCACAAAAACTCACACTTACATCACGTGCATTTCATAACAACCTGTTGGGTGAGTATGAAGAATACATCACCAACTTATTCGGGTATGATAAAGTATTGCCCATGAACACCGGTGTGGAAGCAGTGGAAACAGCCATTAAACTTGCACGACGCTGGGGTTATGCAATAAAAGGGGTTGAAGAAAATAAAGCAACGATTGTGGTATGTGCCCATAATTTTCATGGAAGAACAAGCACTGTTATTTCCTTCAGTACCGATCCGTCTTCTTATTCAAAGTTTGGACCGTATATGCCGGGCTTCAAAGTAATTCCTTACAACGATGCAGATGCATTGAAAGAAGCTTTGGAAGATAAAAACGTATGCGGCTTTTTAGTGGAGCCCATCCAGGGTGAAGCAGGTGTGGTAGTACCAACCGAAGGTTATCTCGCAACTGCAAAACAATATTGTGCAGAAGCTAATGTATTGTTCATTGGCGATGAAATACAAACCGGTCTTTGTCGTACCGGAAAAATGCTGGCTTGCGATCATGAAAACGTTCGTCCGGATATTTTGATTCTGGGCAAAGCCCTCAGCGGCGGCACATTGCCCGTAAGTGCGGTGCTGGCCGACAACGAAATTATGATGACGATCAAGCCCGGTGAACATGGCAGCACGTATGGCGGTAACCCGTTGGCTTGTGCAGTTGCCATTACATCGTTACAGGTATTAAAAGATGAGCAATTAGCCGAACGTTCGGAAAAACTCGGGCAATTATTGCGTGATGAACTCACCGCACTTCAATCGCCGTTTATCAGCTTAGTAAGAGGTAAAGGTTTACTCAATGCCATTGTGATTAAACACAGCAACCCCGAAGCAGCCTGGGATCTTTGCATGGAAATGAAGGAAAACGGATTACTGGCCAAACCAACGCACGGTGATAAGATTCGTTTTGCACCACCGCTGGTGATTACCGAAGAACAGATTCATGAATGTGTGGGCATTATCAGCAAGAGTTTGAAAGTACTGGAATAAAGCCATGAGCTTCGAGCCATTAGCTATGAGCAAAACAAACCCATCTTGAGGTTGCTCGCAGCTCAAAGCTAATCGCTAACAGCTTGTCCTTATCCCTTATTTTTGCACCTCAATTGAAGAAAGAAATGAGCGAAGAAAAAAGCCTGAATTTTATTGAAGAGATTATTGAAGAAGATCTGAAAACCGGGAAGCACCAGAGCATCCTCACCCGTTTTCCGCCGGAGCCGAATGGATATTTACACATCGGTCATGCAAAAAGTATTTGCTTAAACTTTGGTTTGGGCATTAAATACAACGGCAAAACCAATCTTCGTTTCGATGATACCAATCCTGTTACCGAAGACACAGAATATGTAGACAGTATCAAGGAAGATATTCAATGGCTGGGCTTTCACTGGGCGAATGAATTTTATGCCTCCGATTATTTTGAGCAGCTGTATGACTTTGCCGTAAAGCTGATTGAAAAAGGGTTGGCTTATGTAGACGACAGTACGAGTGAAGAAATTGCCAAACAAAAAGGCACACCTACACAACCCGGCACACGCAACCAATACAGCGAACGTACAGTTGAAGAAAACCTGCAACTGTTTGCCGATATGCGTGCCGGTAAATATAAAGATGGCGAAAAGGTATTGCGTGCAAAAATCGATATGACATCGCCCAACATGCACATGCGTGACCCGATCATCTATCGTATTAAACATGCACACCATCACCGCACCGGCGACAAGTGGTGTATTTACCCGATGTATGATTTTGCACACGGTCAAAGTGATTCCATTGAAAAGATCACCCACTCGATCTGTACACTGGAGTTTATTCCGCACCGTCCGTTGTACGAATGGTGTATTGAAAAATTAGAAATTTTCCCTTCCCGCCAATACGAATTTGCACGACTCAACCTCAACTATACGGTGATGAGTAAACGCAAATTGCTGCAACTCGTAAACGAAAAGCATGTAAGCGGCTGGGACGATCCACGTATGCCCACCATCAGTGGTTTACGCCGCAGAGGTTACACACCCGAAAGCATTCGTGACTTTGCGGATCGTGTAGGTATTGCCAAGCGTGATAACTTAATTGAATTCAGTTTGCTGGAGTTTTGTGTGCGTGAACATTTAAACAAGATTGCATTCCGTCGCATGGTGGTGTTCAACCCCATCAAACTCATCATCACGAATTATCCTGAAGGACAAACCGAAGTACTCAACTCAGAAAACAACCCGGAAGATATAAACGGCGGCACACGTGAACTGCCTTTCAGCAGGGAGATATTTATTGAAGCCGATGATTTCATGGAAAATCCGCCGAAGAAATATTTCCGTTTGGCACCGGGACAAATGGTGCGGTTGAAAAGTGCCTACATCATCAAGTGCGATGAAGTACTGAAAGATGATGCAGGTAACATTACCGCCATTCATTGCTCGTACATTCCGGAAAGCAAAAGCGGCAGCGATACCAGTGGCATCAGTGTAAAAGGCACTTTGCATTGGGTGAATGCTTCAACTGCTGTTGAAGTGGAAGTAAGAGAGTATGACCGATTGTTCCAGGTAGAAAATCCGGCGAGTGAAGAAGGCGATTTCAAAGACTACATCAACCCTAACTCCTTAACTGTAGTGAAAGGATATGCGGAGCCATCGATCAGCACTGCAACACTTACCGATCGTTTCCAATTTTTGCGAAAAGGGTATTATTGTTTGGATAAAGATTCCACTGCAGATACACTCATCTTCAACCGCACGGTAACATTGAAAGATGCCTGGGCGAAAGAAGTGAAGAAAGGATAAAGCCCCGAGCGAAGTCGAAGGGCGGTTGTGAAATCCTGAGCGTAGAAGAAGGATGAGCATGTACAATGGTTTTCCCGGCGCAGAGAAATAAGAACGCAAAGAAATCCGCAGAGATACCTCTGCGTTCAACTCATTTTCTCTTGTTCTCTGCGGCAAAAAATAATCAGTCATAAAAAAGCGGATGTATCAAATGATACAGCCGCTTTTTTTATCAGTTCAATGTCAGGAGAAATCTGCTTGGCGAGTGCACAAATGTTCAACAGATCCCTCGGGATGACAACTCTTTTGTACTGTTTTTAATGCGATACATTTTCCAATGAAGCCGGATCATGTTTGTGCCGGAACATAACAGCAAACAAGATAGCCACCACCAATGCGTAGCCTGCAAAGGCCAGCCATATTCCCTGCCAGTTACTGCTTCCATCGCTGTTAATATAATATTGATTGATCACATAACCACTCACCTTACTGCCAAGCCATGCACCAACCCCATTCGTCATCATCATAAACAAACCTTGTGCACTTGATCTGATGGTATGATCGGTTGTGGTTTCCACAAACAACGAACCGGAGATGTTAAAGAAATCAAAGGCCATGCCGTACACGATACAGGAAAGAATAATCAACCCGGTACCTACCACCGAAGGATCGCCGTAGGCAAACAATCCAAACCGCAGCACCCACGCAAACATCGACAGCAGCATCACTGTTTTAATACCGAAGCGCCGCAGGAAAAAAGGAATCGCAAGAATAAACAGTGTTTCCGATATCTGTGAGATAGATAAGATAATGGTTGAATACTTTACAACAAATGAATCTTTGTACTCCGGAACTGCTTCAAAGCCGCTCAAAAAAGAATCGCCATACATATTGGTCAGCTGTAACGCTGCGCCAAGAAACATCGAAAATATAAAGAACAAAGCAACCTTATAATTGGAGAACAATTTAAACGCATTCAATCCTAATTGCTCAAACAAAGAAGCATCTTTCGAAATATTCCGCTGGGGTGGACATTTGGGAAGTGTAAATGAGTAAATACCGAGCAATATTGCAAAGACAGCAGCAATCACAAACTGGTTGGCATTGGCTTTACTGCCAGTAAGATTTGTGACCCACATCGCTAAAATAAAACCGATGGTACCCCACACCCTGATAGGCGGAAACACTTTTACAACATTGTAATTGTTCGCTTTTAAAATCGTGTAAGCAATGGAATTCGACAATGAAATGGTTGGCATGTAGCAGATCATTGCCGCAAAAATCACATAATAAAACGTATCGGGATCATTTACCTGGGGCACATAAAAAAGTACGATGCCATATAAAATATGCAGTATTCCATAGAGCCGTTCAGCATTCATCCATTTATCGGCAATAATACCTGTAAGTGCAGGCATGAATAATGATGATAACGCCAGGGTTGAAAAGATAGCACCAAATTGCGGGAAACTCCACCCCTTTGCATTCAAGCAATAAGTTCCAATGGTAATTAGCCAGGCTCCCCAAACAAAGAATTGTAAAAAGCTCAAAATCGTGAGGCGGAATTTCAGACTCATCGTCAAACTTGGTTTTATGATAGAAACGTTTTCATTCAGCAGGAAAGATAACTGTTTTTGCAACATCTGAAACAACGCATCACTGTATTCGTTTCTGCTGTACATACTTTCCATAAGCGGTTAAAATCATCGTTCAACACAGGCAACTTTTCTGAGTGCTACTTCGTACATTCACAGTACAACTCTTACTATGAAGCTGTCGAAATACACTTTTTTGCTGTTTGTGCTCTTCGCATGGAACCATACAGCGGTTGCACAAAAACAAAAAACCTCCGTAACCCAACAACGCAGCGAACAGTTTCATCGGTGCGGTTCACAAACCGTGCTCGAGGAAGCTATCCGCAAAAATCCGGAGCTGCGGAAACAGATGGCAGCCAACAAACAACAACGCAACAAAAACATCGGGCAACGTATTGATCGTTTACTCGGCACCAACGCCATTATCACCATTCCCGTAGTGGTGCATGTAGTGTTACCCAATCCTGCTTTGGTAACCGATGCGCAGATACAGGCACAGATCGATGCACTGAATGCTGATTATGGCGGACTCAATGCTGACTCCATCCGCATACCGGCTGCTTTTAAACCCCTCTATGGAAAAGGCAATCTCCGTTTTTGCCTGGCCCGTCGTGATCCGCAGGGCGAAGGCAGCAATGGCATTGTGCGTGTAAGCTCCACCGTTACTTCCGAACCCGGCCTTGCCGATCCTGTAAAATTTTCCTGTGAAGGCGGCAGTGATGCATGGGATGCAGCCAGGTATCTCAACATCTGGGTATGCCAGATGCCCAATGGTTTTTTAGGCTACTCGTATTATGCTTCGTTTCCGCTCTCCGCTGTTCCGTTAAATGAACGTGGCTTTGTTACCAATTTCAGATCCTTTGGTATTGGCGGCACCGCACAGGCTCCCTATAATTTAGGACGTACCGCCACCCATGAGATCGGCCACTTTTTTGATCTCGATCATATCTGGGGCCCCAACAATGATGAAGGCCCGCAAAGCTGTACTGATGATGATGGCATTGCAGATACACCATTACAATTTGGTCCAACCTATGGTGCACCTGCTGCCGACAGCGTGATTGTTGAAGCCTGCGCACCCAATCCGCCCGGTATTATGTGGATGAATTTTATGGATTATGTAGACGACCGTGCCATGGTGATGTACACAGCACAACAACATGCATTGATGGAAGCAACACTTGCTACTGTGGAGTGGATGGAAAACCTGGCAGCATCCGATGGTTGCACGCCTGTAGCAGCCGTCAGCAGAGATGCACGGGTTGTGCAGTTTGTTGATCCATCATTAGGACCATGTATCGCCGGCAGTAACAACATTTACACCTGCAGCAGCAGCTATCGCCCTGTGGTTACCATTCGTAATGCAGGTACGGCA
Organism: uncultured Chitinophagaceae bacterium; assembly: GCA_964392955.1. Lineage (GTDB taxonomy): Bacteria > Bacteroidota > Bacteroidia > Chitinophagales > Chitinophagaceae > Lacibacter. The sequence goes on from CAYMSG010000117.1 coordinate 8,503, forward strand.
GCCATTACTTCACTTACCATTTCTGCCCGCTTTGGTACAGGACCAATAACAGTTACCAACTGGACGGGGAACCTTGCATCGCTTACATCTGCTGACATCACATTGAATCAAATGACGCTGAGCCCCGGTACCAATGCCAACCTCATTGTTTACACAAGCAACCCCAATGGTAGTGTGGACCAACGTGTAGCAAATGATACCGGAAGAATCGATGCGGTGATATTCCCCATAGCAGCTACGCCTTATTCAGAAGGATTTGAATCAACCGTTTTCCCTCCTTCATTGTGGCAACGTATGAACCCCAATGCAGATATTACGTGGGAACGTACCGCCAGCGCTGCAAAAACCGGCAATGCATCGATGTACATCAACAATTACGATTACGATCAAAGTGGATTGGTTGATTTTATGTACTCACCCCTGGTAGAGGTGAGAGGACGTGACTCCGCCTTTCTTACTTTTCAAATTGCAGCAGCGATGTTCAGCAATCCGTTTGATGCAGGCATACCAATTGATACGCTTGAAATACTGATCACAGATGATTGCGGACAAAGCTTCCGTTCCGTATATAAAAAATGGGGACGTGATTTAATTACTACCGGTAATGTGGCAACCGA
>CAYMSG010000118.1:0-8894 GCA_964392955.1 uncultured Chitinophagaceae bacterium
TTTCTTCTTTACCTGCACAAAACACGTCATCAAATACGCCCCAGGTTTCCTGTACAAATTTTACACGACCCTGCTGTGCTTCCTGTACAGTTTTCATTGAAACCATGTTCAATGGAATATTTGTTGTTCTGTTAGGGAAACAACTCAACCAGGGATAGGCAGCAATGGCCGCACTGCTGTGGCCCGGCAATTCAATTTCAGGAATTACTTCTACAAAACGGCTTTTGGCGTATGCGAGTACGTCTTTGATTTCTTCCTGTGTATAATAACCTTCGTGTGGTTTGTTGTCATTTCCTTTGCCCGGATAACGGCCAATGATGGTGCCATTGCGTTTACTGCCGATGCTGGTTAATTCCGGATATTTTTTGATCTCAATCCGCCAGCCCTGGTCTTCGGTTAAATGCCAGTGAAAAATATTGATCTTATGCAACGCTAAATAGTCAATGTACTTTTTGATGAACCAAACCGGTTCGTAATGACGGCCTACATCCAGGTGTACTCCACGGTATTCAAAACGGGGTTTATCAAATATCTCAACAAAGGGAATAGCAGTAGTGGCTGCTTGCGTAACGGGCAATAACTGAATAAGCGATTGCACGGCATGAAAAGCCGATTCATCAAAGTTGGCTTCAATACGCACTCCGCTTTTGTTTACTTTCAAGCGATACGCCAATGCGCCGCCGGTAGGCATGCGTGTGGAAACAACAGTTATATCTGCTTTGCCTTTCGTTGTTACAACCTCTGTGTTGTAATACTTCTTCATGTATTCAGCAAAGTAGTTGAACACCGCATCAGCAGCACTGCTGTTGGGGAAGTTGCTGCTCCATGTAATTTTCTTTTGTAAAGCAAGCGTTCCTTTTTGCGGCTGCGTTACTTCAAACGGTTTTGGAATAATGTTGATCTCCTGTGCCGACAGCATGAGAGCATTACAGGCAAGCACCATCGTTAGAAATTGTTTCATCTGCTGAATTGTTTTTGTTTCTGAAAAATCGTTCTTCTTATTTCAATACCGGCAGCAAAATGCTGGATGCATTTTTTGCATCGTGCCAGATCTGTATTTTACTTTTGATATAATCTTTTGGCTCGGCTTCATAAATGTTTACAAATTGTTGCGGGTTGCGATCCACTAACGGGAACCAGCTGCTTTGTATCTGTATCATGATGCGGTGGCCTTTTTTGAATGTATGTGCTACGTCCGGCAATTCAAACTTTACTTTCTCAACAGCATTGGGTTTAAAGGCTTCCGGTTTTTCAAAACTGTTTCGGAAACGTCCACGCATAATTTCGCCACGCACCAGCATCTGGTAATCGCCCATGGGATAACTGCCGCCACCCAAACGTCCCGCTGCCTGTGCAGCTCCGGGATAATTAAAATCACTTGGGAATACATCAATGATTTTCACCACAAAATCAGCATCGGTTGTAGAAATGCTGGTGAGCAAATCGGCAATCACGGTACCGGCAAGCGTAACATCATCTGTTAATACATCGGTTTGAAAACTCAGTACATCTGTTCTGCGATTGGCAAACCGCTGATCATCGGTCATGTACGCAATGGTTCTGCTGAAATGTACATCTTCGGTATAAGGAACCGGCTTTGCAGGATCGCTGATGTATTCACTTGCACTTTTTGCAATTGTTGGTTTGGTCCAGCTTAATGCACCGTTGGGCAGCAGATACATCGGCGTCATTTGCACATTGGCAGCTGGCCACTGCGCAAATTTGCGCCACTTGTTTTCACCGGTGAAGAAGATGGTGGCTTCTGCCAATGCATCAATGTTGGCTTTGCCTTCCAAATGATGCATGAAGAACGGTAATTCAATTTCGTTTTGATAATAAGTAGAAGTATTGCTGCCAAATTTCACATTGCCTAAACTGCTGCCATCGCCACGGCTCCATTGTCCATGATACCAGGGCCCCATCACAATTCGGTTATTGTTTTTTGCTTTCTTTTCAATGGCTTCGTACGTACGCCATGCGCCGTAAGTATCTTCTGCATCAAACAGCCCACCCACTACCAATGTATTAGTATGGGCTGGTACATTGTTTACAAAATTGCGGACGTTGCGTGCTTTCCACCAGTCATCATAGTTCGGATGCTTGTACATTTCATGCCAGAAAGCAATACTGTCGCCAATGAGTTTTGCCAGTTGTTTGGTTGAACCTGCCTCTAAATAAAATTTATACGCATCTCTTGTTGGGAATTGAAAACCCGGAGAACCAACAGTTGTGGGTTGAGGTCTTGGTTTGCCAAACGAAGAATAAAATGAAAATCCATCCATTTGAAAAAATGCACCGTTGTGATGAAAATCATCGCCCATGAACCAATCGGTAACCGGTGCCTGCGGACTAACTGCCACGAGTGAGGGATGATTACTCAACGCTGCCATGGTTGAATAAAAGCCGGGATACGAAATACCGAAGATGCCCACTTTCTTATTGTTGCCGGGGATATTTTTTACGAGCCAGTCAATTGCATCGTAGGTATCACTTGCTTCATCAAACTCAGTTCCTTTTTTGTTGGGATTGAAAGGACGTACATCCATAAACTCACCTTCACTCATCCAGCGGCCACGTACATCCTGCAATACAATGATGTAATTGCGGCGCATGTAGTAACGCCAATGGTTGTCCCAGAATGCACGGAAATTACTTTCACCATACGGTGCACAGGAATAAGGTGTGCGTGTCATCAGGATCGGGTGTGCCTCACTGTTATTCTTCGGCGTATAAACGGCTGTAAATAATTTAATGCCGTCCCGCATCGGAATCATGATCTCTTTTTTTGTGTAGTTATCACGGATCCACGCCGAGTCTTGCGGGTTGAGTGTTTGTGCTGAAACTGATGAAATAATCAGCAGTAATACAAAGGAAGAAATGAATGTTCTCATGCCATGCTGTTTAGGTTTGAAAGGTATTGATTTTGGCTGAAAATGCCCGTTCCGTTCATCCGTTCCGCACAACCGATTGCACATTCCATGGCAATCATGTGAAGATTCGTTACGCCGCTTCTGAATGGAATCAGTGAAATTTCTTTTCCGCAATTATATTCCATTTGCCCGGGCTTAATTTAAGTAAGGAAATGGTTGAAGCAGTAAACGTTTGGTCAAACTCCTGTTTTTCAAAATAAGCCCAGGCCTTTTTAAAATCGTTGGGTTTGATATCCCTGTTGGCTATGGTTACATGCGGATGAAAAGGGCGGTCGTCGGGTTTGATGATATCGTGAAAGGGAATGATAAAATGATCTTCTGCTGCTTTGCGTAAACTCCCCAATTGATGATTTTCATGCACTGCAACAAACAAGACACGGTTGCTGAAATGAGAAAAACCATGTAACTGAATTTCAACGGAAGGAATCGTTGTGTGAAATGAAAGCAGGGTATCGATCAACTGTTGTTCTTGTTCATTGTGCAACCAGAAAGGCGGGATCAGTGTAATATGTGCAGCTGATTTTAACGCAACCGTACAGCCAAAGCGGTCACGCATCCATAATTTATGTGCCTGTACTTTTTCATCAATTGCCGGCGGACAAAGTACAGCGTGGAAATACATGCTATGCAATGCAGAGTTGTTCATTCTCATCCGAATACTTTCTGAATCTGTCAGGTGTACTGTTGCCTTTCAGTTGAACAGCCACTAAAACAATTTTGGTATTTCATTCATAAAAGTAACAACACTCATCCATAACATTACTGCTACAACGATCCATCCGCTCCAGAATAGCCAGGCCGGATGTTGATAATGCGCCAATTTCCGTTTCATCATTACCCACAACATCAACCCTAATGAAAATGGCAGAATAAAACCATTGAGTGTTCCTACGATCACCATGATAAAAACGGGCTTTTGCCAGAGCATTACAACAGTGGTTGAAACGAGAATGAACACAATTGTGGTAATGCGTGGCTGCCTGTTGAAAACGGGATGCAGTGTTTTTAAAAATGTAACTGATGTAAATGCTGAACCAACCAATGATGTAATGGCTGCACTCCATAAAACAATTCCAAAAAATTTATAGCCAATTGTGCCTGCTGCCGATTGAAAAGCAGAGGCTGTTGGATTGGCGGGGTCTAATTGAAACCCTTTGTATAAAACGCCGTAAATCGCAAGAAATAAAAGTACACGCATGAATGCGGTGATGATAATACCACTGACAGCACTGCGTTTTACTTCCCTGATACTTACAGCAGTGGATCGGTCTTCCAGTATCCGGTGAATACCGGCAAAGGTTATATAGCCGCCCACCGTGCCACCCACCAATGTAACAATGGAAGTAAAATTAATGACCGACGGAACCACGGTTCGGTATGCTACTTCCGCAAGTGGGGGCTGTGCAGAAAATACCACATAGATCATCAGGCCAAGCATCAGTATCCCCAGCAACTTTACAAACAGGTCCATGGCTTTGGCACTGTCTTTTGAAAGAAACAAAAGGATGCCGATACCTGCGCTGATCAGGCTGCCTGTTTTTAAACTGATGGGAAACAAAATCGTTAATCCAAGTCCGGCACCAGACACGTTGCCGATATTAAATGCTAACCCACCCATTGAAATTAACAGGGTTAACACATGGCCGCTGCCCGGTAATACTTCATTTGCCAGTTCAGATCCACGTTTGTTGTTGGCCGTGAGTATTTGCCAGATGTTGAGTTGTGCAATAATGTCAATGATCACCGATACAAGAATTACAAAACCCAGGCTTGCCATGAGCTGTTGGGTAAACACAGTGGTTTGTGTAAGAAAGCCCGGGCCGATAGCAGAAGTTGCCATCAGAAAGGCAGCACCTGCTCCTTTGCCGCTCAACAGTGTCCGGTTAAATTGCTTTGATGTCAATGTGGTTTTGTTGTAAGGCTGATGAAATGCTTGTTGCAAAAGCTACAGCTTTTTTTCCATCGCCGTGGATACAAATTGTATCAGCTTTTACAGGAATGATTTTCCCGGATACAGTGGTTACTGTTTGTTCACTGATCAGTTGGAGGACCTGCTGCAATGCCTGTGCTTCCTCTTCAATTAAAGCATTGGGTTGGGAGCGGGGAGTTAAGCTGCCATCATCCTGGTAAGTACGGTCGGCAAATACTTCATGCGCTGTTTGCAAACCGATTGCTGATGCTTCCGTAACAGAGATGCTTCCGCTTAAGCCGAACAACAGCAACGATGCATCAAAATCAACAACGGCCTTTGCAATGGCTGTTGCAATTGTTTGGTCTTTTGCTGATTGGTTGTACAAGGCTCCATGTGGTTTTACATGATGCAGCCTGCAGCCAAATTGTTGTGAAATATTTGCAATAATCGAAAGCTGCTCTGTAACGATCCTGTAAATTTCATCCGGTGATTGCTGCATTTCTGTACGGCCGAAATTGTCACGGTCGGGCCAGGAGGGATGAGCTCCAACTGCCACTCCATACTTCATGCAATATTCAATTGTGCGTTTTATTGTATCAGCATCGCCTGCATGATAACCACAGGCAATATTGGCACTGCTGATGAATGGAATGATTTGCTCATCAGTTGGTACCCCTTCGCCCACATCACAATTCAGATCAACCTGCATACAATTGTTCAAGTGTTTGTTTGATGTTTAGTAATTGCTCTGCCTGTTTCAAATATAATTCTTCTGCCTGTTGCAGGTCGATGAATTGAAACCGGATCTGATCGCCCGGTTTCTTTTGCGCCAACAGGGGAAGATCAACAGCGCAAACCTGGGAAATACGTGGATAGCCACCGGCTGTTTGTGCGTCCGCCATCAGTATGATCAATTCGCCGGAAGGCGTTAACTGAATTGTTCCCTGCGTAACAGGTGATGAAATCAATTCAATTGGTTTTACTGTTGACAGTGATGCTCCATGCAGGCGGTAACCCATACGGCTGCTTTGCACGCTGATGCTGAAGCTGCCTTTTTCAACGGCTGCTTTTGATGCATCATCCAATTCATTCCACTCAATGCCTTGTAGTAAGCGAACTTGCTGAACTGTATAATCAGTTAACTGACTATTTAATTCTAATGCCGCTCCGGCTTTCAATACCGCCCTCATTTTTTTCTGTAAAGTTGTTAGCGTTGTTCTTGTTTTCAATACATCATGTCTCTTTAATGGTCTTCCTTCGCAGCCGCCTGCTCTTGCTAACAGATCGGTAGAAGAACTCTGCAAAAACACATCTGCTGCAAAACCACCTGCCACGGCCATGTATAACCGAAAACCGGGAAGAGGTTGTTTACAATCGATCACAGTGCCTTTTAAAACAAACACGGGTTGTGCAAGTGGAATGCTATGGTTGCCATTTTGCGGTTGTAAACCTGCACCGGTAAATGCAACAACCGCATCCTTCAAAAAATGAAAACGGTGCGGTGATTGCGTGATCTCCAGTACCACTTCGTTTAACTCATTTCCCAGGAGCGCATTGGCAAGTTGTGCAGCATGTGTATCCATTGCACCTCCTTTACTTATGCCGAATTGCTGATAGCCGTTACGGCCGCAATCCTGAAGTGTGGTGAGGAATCCGCATTGTTCGATCCGGATGAGTTGTTTTTTTCCGTCCGACAACTTCTTGGGACGATGGATGCTGTTTGTTGATTCCCGTTCGTGAAGTGCATTTGATGTACTGTAAGTTTCAAATTCATCTTTTGAAATGGATTTGAATTGTACTTCGTTGCCTGCTTTTAGTAAGAAAGGATTTTCTTTTTGCAGGTCAACTATATTGATGGGAGTTCGGCCAATGATATTCCAGCCACCGGGTGTGGCAAATGGATAAATACCTGTTTGGGTTCCTGCAATGGCAACAGAACCGGTTGGTACTTGTAGTCGTGGTTGTATTTTTCGTTTGCTGATCAATCGCTCATCAACAGTTCCCATGTACGGAAAGCCGGGTGTAAAACCGAGCATGTACACATGATATGTTTTTTCTGTATGCAGTTGAATGATTTCTTCAACAGATAGCTGCAGCGATGCGGAAAGTTCCTGAAGGTCGATGCCAAAGGATTCATCATAACAAACAGGAATTGTAATCACGGATTGTTCAGCAACGGAAGCAACTGCAACAGAATCTTTTTGTAAAATATTTTTTAAGCGACTGACTACTGTTGCCGCAATTGTTTCTTCTGATTTGATTATTTGCAGCGGATCATAATAAACAGCCAGCGAATTGTAAGCAGGTACGGTTTCAATCAACCCATCGAAAGGATGTTGCTCGATCAATTGTTTTGCCAGCATCATATGTTCATGAATGCGGCGATCAATGGTTGAACCAAAAGAAAGCAACAGCAAAAATTCGTTAACGGTTATATATACTACATCCTCCATGAAAAAGTAAAATACAAATTCGGGTAACAAAAACGCCCCGTAAACGGGGCGTTGAATCATATTTGTAACATTGCGGTTCTTATTCCACTACTGTGATCTTAATAAGATTGGTAGGTAAATGCAGATGAACCGGTGTGCTGCCTGTGTTTACTGCAATGTCACCTGTTTGTACAAAACCACGCTCTTTTAAAATGTTGATCTGGTCTGCAATAATATCATCTACGCTGATCTCTTCTGAATAATAAAATGCACGAACACCCCAGCTTAAACTCAATTGATTTACCAGAGTTCTTTCTTTAGTAAAAATGAACAAAGGCGATTTCGGACGGAAGCTGCTCAACATAAATCCGGTATATCCGCTCAGCGTCATTCCGATCAATGCTTTTGCATGCACGTCTTTTGCAATTTCGCAGGCATTGTAACAGATCGCATCGCTCAGGAACGAAGGAGAGTGGGGTTGTGGTTTCAGATCTTCTTCACGATCGTAACGGTAGTAGGAACTTCCTTCCACTTCTTCGATGATCTTTACCATGGTTTCAACCACCAGTGATGGATGATTACCGGTTGCTGTTTCACCACTTAACATTACCGCATCAGCACCTTCCAGTACCGCATTGGCTACGTCGGTAATTTCACTTCGGTTTGGTTTTACACGGTCGATCATGCTTTCCATCATCTGCGTAGCCACGATCACCGGCTTGGCACGATGGATACATTTTTTAATGATATCTTTCTGGATCAACGGCACCTGCTCCACCGGAAGTTCAACGCCCAGGTCGCCACGTGCTACCATGATGCCATCACTTTCGATAATAATATCACGGATGTTGGCAACCGCTTCGGGCTTTTCAATTTTTGCAATGATCTTGATCTTGCTCTTGCGTTCATCCAGTTTGTTGCGCAGAATAATAATATCTTTTACGTTGCGTACAAAAGAAAGAGCCACCCAGTCAAGTTCCTGGTCAATGATAAAATCAAGATCAGCCAGGTCTTTATCGGTTAAAGCAGGTAATGAAATTTTTGTATCGGGTAAGTTGATTCCTTTTTTGGAAGAAAGCCGTCCACCCAATGTAACCTGCACCTGTACATCTTTTTCACGGGTAATGCCCACAACTTTTACTTCCAGCTTTCCATCATCGATCAGGATAATATTACCAGGCTTTACATCTTTATGCAAATCGGGATACGATACATAGATGCGATCTTTGGTACCAACGAGTTTTTCATTGGTAAACGTAAGGATATCTCCCTCTGCCACATCAATACCACCGTTTTCCATTTCGCCTACACGGAGTTTGGGTCCTTGCAGATCACCAAGGATGGCAATATTGTACGGTTCGTTTTTATTGATGTTGCGGATGTGTTGAATGATCTGTGCTTTATCTTCATGTGCACCATGCGAAAAATTGAGACGAAACACATTTACACCGGCACGTACCAGTTCCAATAGTTTATCATACGTATCGCAGGCAGGACCAACCGTTGCCACGATTTTTGTTCGATGGCCCATGTGGCGTTTTCCTGCTTCCTTATCCATTTCGGTGTGCAAATATTTTGAAACTGACTTCGACATAGTCTAAAAAGTTTGGGTGGTTTAAT
>CAYMSG010000119.1:0-8871 GCA_964392955.1 uncultured Chitinophagaceae bacterium
ACATATTTCATTTACTTAATTCTTATTTACTGTCTGCCCGTGCAGCCTGCTTATTCTGCGCAATGAAGTATTGCTGAATCATATCGTTCATTACGTTCACGGTTTCGCCAAGATGGATATCATTCTTTAAACGATTCACAAAAAGCTTGTTCCGCTCTTCTTTATTCGTGTTTCCTTTAATTGCTGCCAGATCCACATCAAGATTAGACAATTCCAATGGCGCCTGGAGCTTGGTTAATGAATCAATGGCCTGGATTGCGTTACCCAGTGTTTTCTTTTCCTGACGGAACTTTTCAAGCTTGAGTGAATATTGTTTGTCGTTATACTTCGACAACCAGTTGCTTTTTTCAACAATTTGATTGAAAGAAGAATTTTCGTTAATGCGTTGTTTGCTTTGCTGGATGATATAATTGAAGTCAAAATCTGATTTCCATGCTTTGAATTGTGTGCTGGAAATTTCATCCCACGGCAAAGCATACGGATCATCTTTTTCACGCAGCTTCAGGTATTCGTATTGATCGGGCAAAATAATATCAGGAACAACGCCTCTTAATTGGGTACTTGCTCCGGTTACACGATAAAACTTTTGTAAGGTGAGTTTGATATTTCCCAAGTCAGAAGGGTTGTTACTTGTCCAGCTTGCACGGTCCAGTTCAATATTACGCTGTACTGTTCCTTTTCCATAAGTAGACGTGCTTCCGATCACCAATCCACGTTTGTAATCCTGGATAGCGCCTGCAAAGATCTCTGATGCAGAAGCACTGAATTCGTTGACCATCACAGTTAACGGGCCATCCCATAAAATATTCTTGTTTCGGTCACGCAGAATTGTTGGCGATTCGTCCCTGCTTTTTACCTGCACCACCGGACCATCTTCAATAAACAATCCCACCATTTCAACGGTTTCCATCAATGATCCCCCACCGTTGGTGCGAAGATCAATGATCAATCCATTTACGCCTACTGCTTTTAATTTGATGATTTCTTTTGCTACGTCCTGTGCGCAACGATTTCCATTGGCATCCTGGAAATCTGCATAAAACGCAGGGAGATAGATATAACCAATCTTATGCTGATCAGGACCTTTGATCACAAGGCTTTTTGCACGGTTTTCTTCCAGATCAATTTTTTCACGGATCATCGACACCACTTTAATGGCACCACTCGGCTTTTTGATGGTTAAACGGACTTCTGTATCTTTTTTCCCACGGATGATGCGAACGGCATCCGGCACTTCGTAGCCAGTAAGATCCTGCGGTTCCGCATTACCCTGCCCTACTTTCAAAACGATGTCGCCTACCTGTATTTCACCTGATTTTGCAGCGGCACCACCAGCCACAATTGATGTGATCTTGATATTGCCGTCTTCTTCCAACAGCGATGCCCCAATACCAAAGAAATCGCCACCGCTCATTTGTTCATCAAATGCTATTTTATCCAGTGGGGGTAAATAGCTGGTATGCGGATCCATTGTTTCAGTAATGGCATTCACCAGATAATTGAAACGGTCTTCGTCCTTGAAACGGTTGCGGAAACGATCAAACATCCGATCAAATAATTTCAACACACGCTCTCTTGCTTCTTTTTCAAGCTGCGCATTGGTTTTAGCCACATATCCTTCTTTGCCTTTGTTTTTTTCCTGCTGTTCAACCAAATCCACATAACGGTCCAGCGTGTAATATTTGAGTTTTAAGCGCCACACTTCTTTGCGTTGAGCTTCTGTTTTGGCATAGGTTTGTTTTTCTTCATCATCTATAAATTTCTCTTCTACATTGAAGTCGAACGGTTTTTGCAGAATTTCTTTATAGATGAGGGCCACTTCCTCCATGCGCTTTTTGTACACCGCATTTACACTGTAAAAGGATTCAAGGCGGGCACCATGAATTTCGTCATCGATCTTGGTTTCGAATTTTTTAAATTCATCAATGTCTGCCTGCAGGAAATAACTTTTGTCGCTATCGAGGCTTTTCAGGAACTTATGAAACACTTCTTTTGAAAAGTTGTCATCGATTTTCTTTGGGTTGAAATGCCCTTCTTCCAGGAACTCACCTACCAGTTTCAGGATACGTTCAAACCGGTTGGTTGGCTCATTGCGGGTAGCGGACGATTGTACGGCGTAGAATATACTTCCTCCCAAAAGGAGTACAAGTATGATCAATAGGCTCTTTTTACTAAACATATATTGGATAAAATTTGACATAAACGATTACCGTAAAAATAACGAGAAAATACGAAGCCGTATTGGCCATTCGTCCTTTTATTTCCTTTTAACAAGCTATTTGGACAAAAAGTTGGCCTCAAGACAGGAAGAATTTGGTCGCTCATTTTCTTTCCGGCAGCTTTTACTAACGAAAAGTAAGTTTATGTTTAAGTGGGATTGTACCTGTAATAAACACATGTTCATCGTTGGTATGCATGGTTCCGAAATACGTATTGTAACGTTCGTTCGCCTTCAAGATTCATTACACATCAAATCAAATTGAGCTTCGCCGCAATTTTTACCATGGCGGCCACATTCTTCGCCTCCAGTTTTAACAGCAAATTCTTGCGATGGGTTTCAACAGTTGCAGCACTTACAAAAAGCTTGTCTGCTATTTCCTGTGTGGTTAAACCGTCGGCTATTAATTCAAGTACTTCTTTTTCACGACGGGTAAGAACGGGCAAATCATCGCCTTCTTTTTTATCGGTGAGCATTGCAGCTTCGTGACTTAAAAATGTACGGCCACGAATTACTGTTTGAATGGCAAATAACAGTTCTTCTTTTGTTGCATTTTTCAGTACATACCCCGATGCACCATTGTCCATCATCCGGGTGATGAAGCTGTGCTGGTTAAAGGTGCTGAGACCTATGATTGAAATAGCTGGATATGCCTGGTTTACCTGTTTACACAAATCAATGCCGCTTTTATCAGGTAAATTGATGTCCATAAAAATCACATCGGGCTGACGGTTGTTCAAAAATGCCAAACAACTTTCGGCATTCATAGCATGGCCCATCCACTCAATACCTTTTTCATGTTCTAAGAGTGAACGGATACCTTCAATCACCAGGTAATGATCGTCTACAATAAAAAGTTTTGTAACCAGGCTCATAGTTTATGCTGTCAGTTCAATAATTACTGATGTACCCTTTCCGGCTTGCGAATCTACATCCCATTTCCCTTTTAAAAACTGAACCCGGTTTTGAATATTACTCCAGCCGATCCCTTTGGATTGATGCAATACCGATGGATCAAATCCTTTTCCATCATCTTCAACAGTAATTGTTAAAACTGCATCACTATAACTCAACTGCACTAACGCATTTTTTGCCGACGCGTGCTTTAATATGTTGTTTAATAACTCCTGTACAATGCGGTAAATTGTTACACCTTTTGTTTGATCGATCTCTGCTTCCATTAAACCGATCGATTGGTATTGAACCTGCAAAGCGCCGCTATTATTAATATCATAACAAAAGTCCTGTATCGCTGTGTCAAGTCCAAACTTAACCAGCGCTTCGGGCATCATATTATGAGCCACTCTCCGCATTTCACGAATGCTGCTGTCGAGCATATCAATACTTCGCCCAAAAGCCTGGGCATTTTCAGGCGTCATGATTAAATTACCTTTCATATTGTTAAGTGTATATTTTATACCCGACAACATACCTCCCAACCCGTCGTGCAGATCTTTTGCCAAACGGGTTCGCTCCTGTTCTTCCCCCTGCAACACAGCTTCGGTAGCCGCCAATTGTTTTTCTGTTTCCAGTTCACTGATGCGCTGCTGCTGCAGCGTTTGTTTGTGCCTGTAATTACGATACGATAATAATGAAATGATCAGTATTGTTGAGGCGCTGCCAACAAGTAAATAATTGAAAAAACTTTTTTGTTTCAACTCCGCTTGTTGAAGTTTAATCTGATTGTCCTTTCGTTCAGACTCATATTTTTTTTCAATATCAATGATGTTCTTTTTGATTTGATCATTATTGATGCTGTCCAGAATAATCGCCGCTTGCTCGGCATATTGCTGGCCGGTTACAACATCCTGCCGGGCATAATATATACGGGAGAGCTCTTCGAATATCTTTGCCCGCTCTGTCAGAACTTGGCCTTTTTTTGCAATGTCGAGTGCTTTGAGAGCCCAGGTTTTAGCAACTTCAAAATCTTTTTTAAAGAAATAATAAATTGAAATACCACGATAAGAGATAGCCTGTATTTCCTTACTGTTTAATTCCTTTGCTACGGCAAGAACTTGTTCATAGGCTGTTTTCAGCTTTTCATAATCTCCTTTTTTATAGCTTAAATCTGCGAGATTCAATAAAGCCGAAGCATGCATATCTAAATTATTTATCCTGCTGCCAATCTCAACAACTTCCTCAAAACTGTTTTCAGCTTTATCATACTTCAACTGTTTTGAATAACTCAAACCCAGATTATTTAACGAATTTCCCAGCCAGACTGAATCGGTTGTTTTTCGGAAATATTGAGCTGCTTTTTCACCATAAAAGACTGCACGCTCATAATCTTTAAGGTCATAGTATAAAATCTGTAAAATATCATTGGCTTTCGCTTCCATCGATTCATTTTTAATACCGGCAAATATTTTTTTACCCTCTTCATAGTAAACAGCGGCATTTTGATATTGTGATAATATGCGATAAGAGGTACCCGTATTAAACTGAGCCTTACCAATCAATTCCGGATCAGCTGTTTTTTTGGCTAACTCAACAGACAACAGATTCAGTTGAAGACTTGAGTCAAATTTGCCCTCAAGATTCAGTACATACGTATAATTAAAAATTGAACGGATTTCGCCTTCGGAGTAGTTGATTTTTTTACTGAGATCTCCGGCTTTTCTGTAATAAAATTTTGCAATTGCAGGTTCATTCGATTCATATTGCTGCCCGAGATGAATGTACAGTTCTACTGCCTCTTTATTTTCTTTTACCTGTGGCAACAACTTCAACAGACTGTCTCTATTCATTAATACCTGTGCATGAGCAGTGGTAAACAGAAAGATCGTATAGAAGAGTAGTTTTTTCATTCAAATAAAGTAAACCAAAAATTATCTGTTTACAAATAAAAAGGACTGTTACCAAACTTCATATCCCCGTTTTCCATGATAAGTTATCATGAAAATCCTGTTTTCCGGGGAAATAATCTCAACGTTCGGGGTGCTACGTTTACATCGTAAATCATTCCAACATGAAACGATTCTTTCAATTTTTACTGCTTCCTGTGTTAACAACGGGCTTTACCCCTGCTGATATACAATTGAAACAGCAGACTTTTTTGAAGATGGTTGATGCGAAAGGTCAGCTGATACAAGGCACCTGTGTGCAACGTGGCTATGAACGACAGATTATTGCCACATCTTTTTCCGGTGTTACTACCGGCAATGCGCAGGTGAAGTATACGATGCCTTCCGGCGGAGCTTCTGCCATGTTAGCAACCATGCAAGGCAGCAAGCAAAAACTTCCTTATGCTGTATTTACAATTACTGAACCCGGGGAGGCACGATTGAATGTACTGTCCACCATACGTCTTGAATCTGTAAGCATCATTCGTGTGGAAGATGCAAATGGCAATACCAATGTAATCCTGCAGGCTGCCCGCATTGGCACTACGTATTTTCAAAATAACCTGAAAACGGGCATACGAACAATAAGCGGTAAAACAGGATTTGATTACACAACAAACCAAACCTGGAATTCCTTTTAATCCCGGAACGTATTATAACGACAGCAACATAAAATAAAACATATGAAATCAATTGTATTCTTTGCATTTGCTTTTCTTCTGCAAAATGCACATGCTCAAATAAGGGTAATCCAGAAAGTACAAAAACAAGACTCGGCAAAACTGCAAATCAGGAAACTGTCACAGACTACAACTACCAATACGCAGTCGGGCAATACAACAGTTCAACCTACAACGAGCAGCTTTCTACTGAATACTCCAACAACCATGGTCCAGGCGGCGGCGGTGACCAACACACCACCACCAACAACAACTACTACCCAAACACAAAACACTGTTCCTGCATTTATTCCAAGTCGTGAAGTTTTACAGGCATATCAATGGTGGCGTAGCATTAATCCCCATGATTTCTCTATTTACAGTTCGCCATTCCAACTGGCCTCTCACACCAGAAATGATACAACTATTGAAAAGTTTGCCGGAAAACAAAGCCTGACATTCAAAGGCTGGATGCATCAGCAAGGCTGGCCACTTTGGAAAAACGACAGCCTGGTTCATCTACGAGCACTTCGAAATCTGGTACAGCTTGATCTTCCTTTAATTTTTGTAAATGATACAGCGTTTCAGGTAATAGGTACAGTTAATCAATTAAGAGCAATTTATTTCCATAGTGGTACCAATGTTCCCTATCGTAACGGCAGCGAGGTCATTTATCCCAATCATCCTGTAACTGATATTGGTTTAGCGGCATTGCTCCAAAATACTTCACTTGAATATGTAGGCTTTCAGGATTTGGGACGTATTACCGATGCGGGTTTTGCCCATTTCGCCAACCTCAGAAATTTAAAAGTACTTCAAACACTGGGTTGGACCGGAATAACCGACCAGGCAATTTTATCACTACAGGGTTGCGAAGCCTTAGAAACTTTATATCTGGTGCGCTCCAATATTACTGATCAGGGACTCAGCTATTTGTTACAGATAAAAAATCGACTGCCAAGGCTAAAAACTGTTTATCTCAATTTTAGCAAAGTAACTGTGGCAGGTATTCAGCAGTTACAGCAAAATTGGGGGAGTCCCTTAAATGTCCAGTTCAATTATTAAAATGTAACTGGTATTGGGTTTTAAGAATTCTGTTTTATACGATCAGCAGTTGCCAACATCAACATGAATAGTAGCTCACAATCAATCTGTATGAAATTTATTCTAAGTCTTGTCCTGCTCATCAGCCTGCAGACAACCGCCCAAAAAAAACCCGTTAAAAAAGATCCCCCTCCTTCTCAAAAAGAAATGAACGAAATGATGAAGGAAATGGAGGATGCGTTTAACAACATGAGCCCTGAAGAAAAAAGGTTTATGGATAGCATGGGTATAAAAATGCCGAATGGAAAACAAATGAAAAAAACGGCTGATTTTGCAATGGCAAACTCCAGTGTACAACCAGATGTACTGGTGCCAAAGCGTGATGCAGTAAGAATAGCTTCCATTTCAAAACTGCCTTTAACGAAAACAGCATTACCGGCATACCTGCGAGCGGTGTATCAAAAAATCACACAACAACTCCCAGCGGAACTTCAACAAAAAATAACAACTCAGTACCGGGAAATATCGACACAGCAAACGGGAAAAACAAATAAGTCCCTTGTGGCTTCGAGCTATTTTTCGCTGGGCAATTTAAATGCAGCGTTATTGCTCATGGTGGAAGCATCTTTAGAAAATCCAAACGATGCAAATATTTTAAACAATCTGGCTGCTTTATTAAATATGGCCGGCGGAGAGCACCTGGCATTACCCATTCTTCAGTTACTTAATCAACAATACCCTTCTAACAGTACAATACTCAATAATATCGCACATGCGTGGTTTGGATTAGGTGATGTCAACAATGCAACAAAATACATCGACAGCACAATTCGGTTGTGTGCGTGGCATCCGCAGGCTAATCAAATAAAAGCAGCTATTGAGGAAAGCAAAGGTAATCGTGATGCTGCCGTGAAATCATTGAAACAATCTGTTAGCAGAATGCATACCCCGGAAAAAGAAAATGCATTAAACAAGCTGGGATATGAATTGAAAAGTAATGATATCATTTGGGGAGCTCCCAATGCACCGGATCAGTTAGGACTTTCAAAATTTATTTGGCCGGGCTTTTCAAAAAGCCTGGATGATTGTGAGATCAATCAGCAGGCCTGGGCAAATTTTAGAAATGAGTGTAACAGCCTGATTGCAAAACTCAACGCCGAAAATGAAATACTGCATACCATCATACAGGAGCAGATGGTAAAAAAGTCGAAGATGGGAGCAAACGCTACTTCCAATGGCGGTTCTGCCTTTTTTATAATTGCTTCTCCAAAAATTGTAAAAAAACTGTGGCCAAACGTAGAACGATTGATGGATCTGGAAGCAAAAGACCCAACGGGATTAGCATTTATAAGACTGTCTGATACGGTTGAGATGTATAAGAGAAGGGCGGATGCTGAGATAGGCGAAATTAATAAGAACATTAAACCCGGCTCAGAAGGCACCGGCATTAATCCTGCATATTGCGAAGCGATTAATAATGTAAAGGAAAATTTGATCAGGAATGTAAACACTCTGATCGAAACTACTGCAGTGAAGTATAGAGATCGTGCAAAGCAGCGCATTACAGAATTGATACACTATAAAATGTATTTTGAATCTCCTGAACAATTTGCGCTTTCAGTGAACCTGGCAAAAATTGAATGGCTGGGTATGCTCATTGCAAGTAGTGGTGGTATATGTCCGCTAAAATGCGATGCCGTAGAAACTCAAAGACAGGAAACAGGAAAACTTCTTGCCGAATTTGATGGTATCAATTGTACCAACATCAGCCGATTTACATTGGGGCTGAGTTATATAGAAACAGCATGTGGACGCACAACCGTAAAAATAAATGTGCCTAACATAAAATCTGAATGGGAGTTTCGCTCGGCTGATAAAGAAGAAAACCGTAATCCATGGGATGAATTCCGGCGCTGTACGATTGAAGTTTCTGCCGGTTATAGTAAAGCAATTGGCAGTGGACCACTTCAATTACAAGCAGAAGCAGAAGTAACAGGTATTTTAGAATTTGACCGTACCGGGTTGAAAGACGCTGTTATTAAAGCTGACGTTGGTATAGGCGTAACAACTAATGTAGTGGATAATAAAGTAGAGACAAACGTGGGTA
>CAYMSG010000120.1:0-8863 GCA_964392955.1 uncultured Chitinophagaceae bacterium
TTCAACCTGGTGAAAAGTCGCCTGGAAGAACCCATGACAACCCATGCCGACCATTTCAATACCAACTATGCTTATTCCATTGCATCATACTCAAAAGGTGCTGTGTTTCTCTCGCAGTTGGGTTATATTACCGGTGGAGATGTGCGTGATAAAATTTTGCTGGAGTATTACAACCAATGGCGGTTTAAACATCCTGATGTAAATGATTTTTTACGCATTGCCGAAAAGGTAAGCGGACTGCAACTGGATTGGTACAAAGAATATTGGGTGAATGGAACCAAAACCATTGATTACGGTATTGACAGTTTGTGGGAAGAAGGCGGTAAGTCGAAAGTGCGTATCAAACGCCACAATGAAATACCGATGCCCATTGACCTGGTGCTTACGTTCAAAGATGGTTCGAAGCAAATGCATTATATCCCTGCGTACTTAATGTTCGGGCAAAAGCCTGCCGAAGATCAACTGCCACGTACCGTGTACCCTGCATGGAAATGGACGCATCCCACATATATTATTGAATTCGATAAACGCTTAACAGAATTAACCACTGTTGAGATCGATCCATCGCACCGCATGGCCGATGTAGACCGGAAAAATAATAGACTGGATTTGAAGTGGTGATGAGGTATGTGGATCGGTTAATAAGTAGAGTAGTAGTTGAACGATACTAAAACAGGTTGATAAGTGGGGCGAATGCCTGTAGCTTATCAACCTGTTTGTTTTTAAATCTATTTACCTGAGATTGGCATTGATGAGCTATTCATATTGTGAAGCAGAATTTTCATCATTGCCGATAAATCTTGTAATTAATTTTCCGTTACTGTCTAAAAACAGCGTGTACGGAATGGCACCTATTTCAAACTGTTCTTTTATTTGTTGCATGCTGGTTTGCGGAATGATCAACTGAGGCCAGCTCATTTGTTCTGCTGCCACAGCATTCAGCCACGATTTGCGGGAATCATCGATTGAAATGCTGACAATATTTAATTCATTGGGTTTGTATTTTGCAGCTAATTTTTTAAGACCAGGTATTTCCTGGCGGCAAGGCGCACACCAGCTTGCCCAAAACACAATCACGTTCACTTTTGCACTGGAACTGTAAATGTCAGTTGCAATACCTGAATTAGTTTCAAACTTATAATTTTCAAAAACCGGGTTGTCGTTTTTACTTTCGGCATAAGTTTTTAAAACCTTGTAAATACTGTTATTGGTTGCGTTGCTGTTAAATCGGCTGAGTAGTGCAATAAGCTCTGTTTTTTTAAGGGTTGATTTGTTTTCATTTATTTTCTGAAGCAGGTACACCGAGCCTGGGTAACTGTTAGCAATGCTGATATATTTTTGAAGTTGTTCTGTTCGTTTGGTTAAGTCGGCTTCGAGATATCCGAAATTCATCATCTGAGTTTTAAAAAAGGCTGCTGTTTCTATCCCGGCTTTTATCGTGTAATAGCCTTCCAGTTGCTTAGATGGTGTAATGGCAATGAATGTGCTGTCGATAAGGAAAGCATCTAACACATATTTTTGACTATCGCTGCTCAATACATGATTATAAAAGTTCAGTTTCTTCAGTTTGTCTTCATCATTTTTATAGCTCAGACTGTAAAGGGTTCCTTTCAAATGTTTTTTACTTAACTGAAAAGTAAAAAGTCCGTTTTTATTTTTAGCTGTAGTAATTGGCTTTTCCCAATCGTACCCATCGGTTAAATAGAGCGCATCAATTGCGGCATCTTGAATTTCGATTTTGAGCTGTATGTCGCTCGGTGTTTCTCTACATGCAGAACAAAACAGAATGAAAAGAAAGATGTATAATTTTTGAAGCATTGGAATAAATTGAAAAGGATTGACATATTAATATGTCAATCCTTTTTTGAAAATTATAAGTAATATTTTACCGATTATAAAGTTCAGCTCTATCGTCCGTAAAATTTATTCACTGCTTCCACACGGTTATTCACGTGCAGCTTTTCGTAAATATGATACACATGCTTGCGAACTGTTTCTGCACTGATGTTTAATTCTTTGCCGATCTCTTTATAAATTTTTCCCTGCGCCAGCCATTCCAGGATTTCTTTTTCACGGCGTGATAAGACAGCGATCTCTTCTGCTTCAGCAGTTGGAGCGGAAGGAATGGCTTCCAGCACCGGCAGATCTTTAAAAGCGGTAACCACTTTCATGGCTATCTGGCTGCTCATGGGTGCACCACCATCGACCAATTCGCTGATGGCATCTAATAATTTGGCAGGCGATGATTTTTTGAGAATGTATCCGTTGGCACCGGCACGTAAGGCATCAAATATTTTTTCATCCTCTTCGTAAATGGTACACATCATGTACAAAATTTCAGGGAACTGCGGTTTCAGTTCCTTTACGATATCAATACCGTTGGTAGAACCCAACCCAATATCCATCAACACGACGTTTGGTTTCACCAGTGGAATTTTTACCATCGCTTCTTCGCCCGATGAAAACGAACCGGCCAGCACACAGTTTTCACTCAGCTCAATGATCTGTTCCAACGCCTGGCGGATGTCGGTAACATCTTCAACAATACACACAGAGATTTTCTTCATACTTGCAAAATTGACGATTGTAGCGGACATGAAAAATACCACGAAGCGGTAATAGTGGTAAACGGCAGCTGCGCAGTGTTGAAGTAGAATGCAGGGAAATCCTGTTGCAGCAGAATCATCATAAGCCTGGCAATCAGCGTTTTACCGACAACACATACTTCTCTTTAAAAAATTCTTCGGGGAACAGTTGGTCAATTTCCCAAATCAATGGGCTGAGGCCGCTTTCTTTGATCTCTTCTCTCAAATCGCCGCCTTTCAAACAGATAAGGCCACCATATACCGGCTCATCAAATGCCATCGCCGATTTTCCCTGTCCTTTTGCTTTGAGAATAGGCAGGCTCCAATGCCAGAGATCACGCAGGGGAGCAACGGCACGGCTCACCACAAAATCAAACTTACGGTTTACGATCTGCTCCGTACGGGTATGTTGAGTGGTAACATTTTTTAAACCTATGGCAGTGGCTACTTCGTTCACCACTTTTAATTTTTTATTGATGCTGTCGGTTAAGTGAAATTGTACCTCCGGAAAAAAGATTGCCAGTGGAATTCCGGGAAAACCACCACCTGTTCCCAGGTCGCAGATTTGTGTGCCCGGTTGAAAATCAAATACGGCTGCGATCGCTAATGAATGCAGCACATGCTTTTCGTAAAGGCTGTCAATGTCTTTGCGGGAAATCACATTGATCTTATCGTTCCATTCTTTGTATACGGCTGCGAGTTGTCCCAGCTGCTGCAGCTGTACGGGTGTAAACTCGGTAAAATATTTCTGAATTATTTCCAATTGGCTTTTGGTTTTTTAAATAATGCAGTTGCAAAGAAAAGATAATAAAACCATTGCCAGATATCGAGCAACGGATACAACCAGAACAGATCTTTTTCCTGCAGTTTGTTCATGGTACGGTAGTAGATAATTCCCTGCAACAACAAACGGAGTCCGAACACACTTAATGCCATCCACCAGTTAAAAAATAAAATACTCACTGCCAATAACGGATAAAATAAAAAATGCGATAATGAAAACAGGCCCAGCAAAAATTTATGCGATGCTTTGTAATACCGGCTGGTGGTATAATGCCTTGCTTTTTGACTGCGCCAGGTGCTCCAGCTTGTTTTTGGTTCGGAAAGGGTAAACGCATCCGGATCAATTACAATGGCTGTATTGGTTTTGGTAGCTACTTTATTAATGAACAGATCATCATCGCCGCCGGGTAAATGACTATGCGATGAAAACCCTTTGTTGCGTAAGAATAATTCTTTTTTATAAGCCAGGTTGCGGCCCACACCCATGTATGGCATGCCTGCCAAGGCGTAGGAAAAATATTGCAGGGCACTCAGGTAGGTTTCAAAGCGGATGAGTTTATTGAGCAGCCCAGGTTTTTTCAAATACGCACCATAACCCAATGCAATTTCTTTTCCATTGGCAAATGCATGTTGCATGTGTTCGATCCATTGTTTGCTGGCCGGTTTACAATCTGCATCAGTTAACAGTAACAATTCATGCTTTGCTTCTTTGATGCCAACCGACAAAGGGAATTTTTTTCCATTGATATGCCTTGCTTCCTGTTTTAATTCAATGGGGCGAAGGTTACGGAAGGGTTTTGATAAATACTCCAGCACATACTTACTGTCGTCGAACGAATTATCATTCACCGCCACCACTTCAAATGTAGATGGATATTCCTGTTGCAGCACCTCCGGCAAATGATCGGCGAGGTTTTGTGCCTCATCCCTTGCACATACGATCACCGATACCGCATGCTGCATGGAACTTTCCTGTTTAGGTTTTTTATAGAATGCCAATCGGGAAAAAAAATACAGGTAATAGAATAACTGGATAGCAGTTATTACACAAAAGGAAATAAATACGATTTCGGGCCAGTGCACACTCATAAGCAGCTGCGAAAATATTGCATTGTAAGGAAATGCAAAGGGAATCTTATCAAGGGTGGATAAACTGAGGGAATCGGGAACGAATGCCGGAAATGTTGCGTAGCTCTTCGCTAACAACAGGCAGCTGATAGCCACCGCTTTTCCCCCATTTATTATTAATTTGTAGCGCAACGTTTGTTGTATATTCCATTTACATAAATCAACCGCTATGTCATCCTTCGGAAGAAGACAATTTTTAAAGAACGGATCCGCTGTTTTTATTCCGTCCCTGTTACCAACGGGGCTGGTATTTGCTTCAGATGAAAACAAACAGCAACCTGCACCGGCAAAACCAATCAAATTGTATGGTGATGGAGAAATGTTTGAACCGGAAGACTATTTGCAGGAACTGATGCAGTATTACACTTCATCGAAATTTGAAAAAGACCGCTATGGCGAAGGTGGTGTTGTAAAGGCATTGGAAGAAACGTTTGCGCAGCTTACGGGAAAAGAGAAAGCGATCTTTATGCCCAGCGGAACCATGGCGAATCAGCTGGCGATCGCTGTGCTGAGTGGTACTCATTCCAAAGTGGTAGTACAGGAAACGAGCCATGTGTACCGGGATGAAGCTGATGCTGCTCAACGTGTGTTTCAAAAACGTTTGCTGCCACTTGCGGCAGGGGAAACATTTTTTACAGCGGAGCAACTGCAAAGCAAGATTGAATCACTGGAGCAGGAAGAAGCATTTCAAACCGGTATTGGCGCTGTATCAATTGAAAACCCGGTACGACGGACCAATGGAAAATTTGTTCCGTTGGATGAAATAAAAAAGATTAACGCTTATTGCAAAAGCAAAAACATCAAACTGCATCTTGACGGTGCACGCATTTTTATGGCTTCGGCATGGACAGGTATTCCTGTAAAAGAATATGCTTCCTATTTTGATACTGTTTATATTTCCCTGTACAAATATTTTGGTGCCAGTGCCGGTGCTGTGTTATGTGGAAGTAAAGACCTGATTGCTCCTATGCACGATCTTGTGAAAATACATGGCGGTACTCAGTACGGTAACTGGCTCAATGCAGCAATGGCGCTTCACCGGTTGAATGGTTTTGAAACACGATTAAGAAATGCTAAGGAGCAGGCAGCTGTAATCTTCGCTGCTCTCAATCAGCTTCCCGGAGTTGAAATAAAACCGTTGCCGGGCGGTACGAATATTTACAGTATGGCATTGGCAAAGGAAATTGATGGAACCAGGATGCATGAAAAGCTTAATAAAATTTATCACATCATAATGCCACGACCAAACAGCGAAAATAAATCGTACCTCACCGTAAATGAAACGTTGCTTTATCAAAGTACTGACTATGTGATTCGTGCTTTTAAAGAAAGTATGAGTTAAATTAGTCGATCAATTACACGTTTATTCGCTCTGCTCTTTCACTGAATAACCGTTGGAATAAATACCGTTGCTGCATTAAATTGCAGTATTACGAAATCAAAAACACAAATATGCTGCAGCGAATATTGTTACTGCTCACAATTTTTCTTTCAACTGTTGCCAGTTCCGAAGCACCGCTTGCGTACGCCAGAAATACATCGGATAGTATTGTTATCATCAAGCGGTTTGGCGGTTACCAGTTTTTTAAAAACGACCGACACGTAAGCATGAGTCAGTTGCAAACCATGTTTCAGGATAACGACCGTGCCTATAAAGAATTAAAATCATCAAGGTCGGCTGCAACAACTTCGTCTGTATTGGGCTATGCAGGTGGCTTTTTGATCGGCTGGCCGCTGGGCACAGCCATTGGTGGAGGAAAGCCTGTATGGGCATTGGCTGCAGTAGGTGCAGGATTAACTGCTGTTTCGATCCCATTGAGTATAAAAGCAGGAAAAAAAGCAAAGTCTGCCGTGGCAACTTATAATGCCGGACTCAATTCAGGTTCATCAATCAGAATCAAGGAAATGAAACTGAATGTGAGTAACAATGGAGTGGGAGTATTGATGCGGTTTTAAAGTGTTACAATCCCTTTCGGAAACCTCCATGCCAGCAGAACTTCTGACTGCCGGTCAAAAAATATTTTCCTTTATTTAATTTATTTTTATTGTTTTTCAATAAATTTATGTTGATATTTGCACTGTCAACTTTAAAAATAAATTACTTCTCATGGAAATCAGGATTACTACCAGCCAGATGCTGAAGGTATTGGAAATACTTTCCTGGATCATTTTTATTGGTTTATGTATTGAAGCAGGCGCTCTTATTTTCAACTCGGTGTATGCGCTGTACAAACCCATTGTAGCAGCGCATTTCTGGAACGGAGCCGATCTTTCGCAACTGTATGCCTACGATAAATGGCACTTTATCACACAGGTGAGTTTAGTGGTGATTGTGGCTGTAATGAAAGCCATGATCTTTTACCTGATCGTAAAATTGTTTTACGATAAAAAATTCAGTCTGTCGAAACCATTTAACAATGCTGTTATGGGTGTGGTACTCAATATTGCATATCTCTGTTTGGGAGCGGGTTTCTTTTCGATGTGGAGTACCCGGCAAATGAAGTGGTTCACAAAAAAAGGAATTGCCATGCCCGATGAACATCTGCTGAACATTGACGGAGCCGATGTATGGTTGTTTATGGCAGTGGTGTTGATTGTGTTTGCACAGGTATTTAAGAAAGGAATTGAATTACAAAACGAAAACGATTTAACCATATAGCTATGCCCATTGTCGTAAACTTAGATGTCATGATGGCAAAGCGAAAAATGTCGCTCAATGAGCTGTCGGAAAAAGTGGGCTTAACGCTCTCGAATCTTTCGATATTAAAAACAGGAAAAGCGAAAGCCATCCGCTTCAGTACACTCGAAGCTATTTGTAAAGTATTGGACTGCCAGCCGGCTGATATATTGGAGTATGTGGAGTAGGGAAGGCGTGAGTCGTGAGTCGTCAGTGGTGATTCGTGAATGTTGAACAGTAGTGCAGTAGTGGTCCGTCGTCCGTGGTCAGTTGACCGTGGACTGTATTCCAACTATCTTTGCCCCTTATGGCCGCATTACAATTTCAGTTACAACATACAGATCAGCAATCGAAAGCAAGAGCAGGAGAAATTACAACCGATCATGGTGTTATTCAAACGCCCATCTTTATGCCGGTGGGTACCGTGGGCAGTGTAAAATCTTTGACGGTAGAACAGTTGAAGAGTGAAGTAAAAGCAGAGATTATTTTGGGCAATACCTATCATTTGTATCTGCGGCCGGGAACAGAAGTGCTGGAAGCTGCAGGTGGTTTGCACAAATTCAACGGATGGGATAAACCCATTTTAACCGACAGTGGCGGTTACCAGGTTTTTTCGTTGGCGGGTAACCGTAAGATCAAGGAAGAAGGCGTGGTATTTCAAAGTCATATTGATGGCAGTAAGCATTTGTTCACGCCTGAGGGCGTGATGGATATACAGCGGAGCATTGGTGCCGATATTGTAATGGCGTTTGATGAATGTCCGCCATATCCAAGTGATTACACGTATGCAAAAAAGAGCATGGAGTTAACACATCGCTGGCTGGAGCGCTGCATCAACCATTTCAACGCAACACCTGATAAATACGGCTACACACAAAACCTCTTTCCCATTGTGCAGGGCAGTACGTATAAAGATCTGCGCACAGCATCCTCACAATTTATGGCCAATGCTAATCTTACAGGTTGTGCCATTGGTGGGTTAAGTGTGGGCGAACCGGAAGAAATGATGTATGAATTCACTGCATTGTGCTGCGATGAATTACCGGTGCAAAAGCCACGCTATCTGATGGGTGTAGGTACACCCTGGAATATCCTGGAGTGTATAGCATTGGGTGTAGATATGTTTGATTGTGTAATGCCCACCCGCAATGGACGTAATGCCATGCTGTTTACAAGCAAAGGTGTGATCAATATCGACAATAAAAAATGGGAGAAAGATTTTTCGCCATTGGATGATGGAATTGATTGCCACATCAGCAATTATTACAGCAAAGCGTATCTGCGTCATCTCATCAAAGCAAAAGAAATCACCGGGCTTACCCTTGCCAGTACACACAACCTTGCATTTTATTTGTGGCTCGTAAAGCAGGCACGGCAACATATTATTGCCGGTGATTTCATGAGCTGGAAAAATGAAATGACAAAGGTGCTGAAGACAAGGTTGTAAATAGAAAGGATACAACAACAGGAAACGGCGGCAGTTGCAGCATTCGGGCAGCAGATATTCTAACACTTCTTTTCCAATTTCTGTCCTTACTTTGCAGCCACTGATGAAAATCCTTGATTGGTACATACTAAAGTCGTTTTTAAAAACCTTTTTCTTTCTGCTGTTGATCATTTCGCTGATTACACTGGCAATTGATGCCAGCGAAAAAAGTGAGTATTTTGTACGGAGCGGGTTGGGCTTCAG
>CAYMSG010000121.1:0-8862 GCA_964392955.1 uncultured Chitinophagaceae bacterium
GCGAACGATCATCCAGCGTTGCTTGGTGCTCAACTGTGATGCATAGCTACCCATCAGGTTTTTACCATAGGTAACAGAATACATCATCTGACCCTCTGGCATTTTTGATACCACCGGATCTGCGATCAGGTTTTTCGGTGCAATGGGATAGGGCCCGTTGCCGCCATTATAGATCGGCCCGTTACCATCTAATTTTTCACCATGGCAAATACCACAGTTGATCTTATACAAACGAGCTGCTTCAATGATTTCCTTATCGTTCAAAGCAGGCAATGGGTTTTGTACTTGTTTTGAAGCCACATAGTTGGCTGTATCGCCAACTTTATCCTGAGCTAACGGAAAGTATGCAACATCACCACGCTTTACAGTACCTGCAACCGGAGTTGCATCGTAGTTAATACCTGCATCTTTCAGGTGGCTGTGGTCGGCATAGGTTTCTATTGCACGGCTGTATGCCATATCGGGCATATAGATCTTTCCCGGATCACGACGTGGCCCGTTGTTGCAGGACGCTGCTGCCAATACTACCGTAACCAATCCAATTGTAACAATCTGTGTTGAACGCATTTCAATATGTTTATGCTGTAACGATTTCTTCTTTCT
The DNA here is from genome assembly GCA_964392955.1 of uncultured Chitinophagaceae bacterium. Lineage (GTDB taxonomy): Bacteria > Bacteroidota > Bacteroidia > Chitinophagales > Chitinophagaceae > Lacibacter. The sequence continues at coordinate 604 of CAYMSG010000121.1, forward strand.
CAAATGCTTTTCTTGTTTTGTCGTAACGACCAAGCCACCATCCGGTTTCTGCATCTTTCTCGAACACTTCTACTGCTCCGGCATTTTTAAAAAATGCTTTCACTTCTTCAATGTTTGTTTTTTCAGTAACCTCAATGGGCATTACAAACAAATCGTCTGTGGCACGCAGGTGGAAATGATCTTTCCGAACAAACGGTGCCAACTGGCAGAGGTAACAGAAGGTAAGCACCATACCTACCGCCGCACACAATACCGTTAATTCAAACACAATGGGAATGAAGGCAGGCAACGGTAAATTCGGTTTACCACCAATGTTCAACGGCCAGTCTTTGGTAAAGACCCAACTCATAAACGTTAAGGCAGTTGTAGTACCCGTCATACCATAAATAAAACCGGCTGTGTGTAAGCTGGTATCACGCAAACCCATTGCATGATCTAGACCATGGATCGGGAAGGGTGTGTACACATCATGAATCTTATAACCTGCCTTGCGTGTATTTTTTACCGCAGGGAACAGCGTTTTTTCATCATCAAAACAGCCGACTACAAATTTTTTTACAGACATATTTTTTTAGCTTTTGGCTTTTAGCTGTGAGCTGCCAGCTTGTGAACCTATTTACGAATTGTCAACTTTTTACTTGATGCCTTTCATTCCTTTAAGGGATGAAGGGGGCTTAATGTGCATGCGCATGTTCCTTCGCAAATTCTTCTACCGACTGCGCTTCAATTCCATCCATTTGCTCTTTATAGCTTTCGCCATTTTTCTTAAGAACGTGTTTGATCTCAGCAATGGCAATTACCGGGAAGTACTTCGAGAACAGGAAGTAACAGGTAAAGAACAAACCGAACGATCCCATATAGAAACCGATTTCCCAAATCGTTGGACGATAGTACACCGACCAGGAAGAAGGCAGGTAGTCACGATACAAAGAAGATACGATGATCACAAAACGCTCAAACCACATACCGATGTTTACCACCACACTCATCAGGAAGGTGAAGGCAATATTGCGGCGTAATTTCTTTACCCAGAACAACTGTGGCGTAATTACGTTACAGGTCATCATCAACCAGTAGCTCCATCCGTAAGGACCGGCAATACGGTATTTAAAGAAGATGTCCTGCTCATATTTCACCGCACTGTACCATGCCATAAACAACTCAGTTAAGTACGCACAGCCCACAATAGAACCGGTCAATACAATTACCTTGTTCATATTTTCAATGTGGCTGATGGTAATATAATCTTCGAGCTGCATTACTTTCCGTGTAACCAGCATCAGGGTTTGCACCATGGCGAAACCGGAGAAGATGGCACCCGCAACGAAGTAAGGAGGGAAGATGGTGGTATGCCAACCGGGAATAACCGAAGTGGCAAAGTCGAACGATACGATCGTGTGTACTGATAATACAAGTGGTGTACTCAAACCGGCCAACACCAGCGATAAACTTTCATGACGTTGCCAGTGTTTGGTAGAACCTGACCAACCGAAAGATGCAACACCATAAAATGCTTTTGCCCATTTCTTTTTTGCACGGTCACGAAGTGTAGCCATATCAGGTAACAAACCACTATACCAGAATAACAGTGATACTGTAAAATAAGTAGAGATCGCAAATACGTCCCACAAAAGAGGAGAGTTAAAGTTCACCCATAATGGGCCACGTGTATTGGGGTAAGGCATTACGAAGAAGGCCATCCACACACGACCCATGTGCCAGATCGGAAACTGACCCGCACAAATCACCGCAAAAATGGTCATGGCTTCAGCCGCACGGTTTACACCTGTACGCCAGCCCTGGCGGAAGAGTAACAGGATCGCAGAGATCAATGTACCGGCGTGACCAATACCTACCCACCATACGAAGTTGGTGATATCCCAACCCCAGCCGATGGTTTTGTTCAGGTTCCACATACCCGTACCGTACACTACTTCTTTATAAAGACTCACCACACCAAACAGCAGGAGGGCAACCGAAATAATGAAACCGATCCACCACAAACGTGATGGTGCAGCTTCCACCGGCTTACAAATATCCTCTGTAACATCGTGGTAGGTTTTATGACCATCAACCAATGGTTCCCTAGTCTGTGATTCATACCTTAGTAATGACATACTTGTTTTCGCTTTTGGCTTTCAGCTCTTCGCTGTCAGCTTTGGTTTTATGTTTTGTACTTAGCTTCAGATTCTTTGTTCGTCTTCTGTTGCGTCGCACTCTTCAACTTTTTAATTCACTTCAACAAACCCACCCCTTTCAAACGATCTTCTGTTTTTATCTAAAAAACTTCAGACTTACTTTACACCCCATTAGGGGAGGGGGCTTAATGTGCGGCTTCGGTTCCTGCTGCTTCTTTCGCTTCTGAATGTGCTTCGCCGTGTCCTTCTTCTTCGTGGTTACCTACCGTACGGTCGGTATTACGCAGCTTCGCCATATAACTTACGTTTGGCAACACGTGCAATTGCTCCAATACATAGTAAGTACGGTTTGCACCTTCTGTTGTACGTACTTTGCGGATCGCACTTTCTTTATCATTCACATTACCAAATACAATGGCGTTGGTAGGACAAGCCTGCTGACATGCAGTTTTGATATCGCTGTCAACCATTGGACGGCTGTCTTTCTTCGCTGTCAATTTAGCTTCCTGTAAACGCTGTACGCAGAACGAACATTTTTCAATAACACCGCGGCTGCGCACAGTAACATCCGGATTCAACACCATACGTGTTAAGTCTTCGTTCATATCCAATGTTACTTCGTTGAGGCGGCCATAGTCAACCAACGGTTGCTGGTTGTCTTTAAAGCTGTCGGAACCATTCCAATCGTGCCAGTTAAAGCGACGAACTTTATACGGACAGTTGTTGGCACAATATCTTGTACCGATACAACGGTTATACGTCATCTGGTTCAACCCTTCGCTGCTGTGGTTGGTTGCTGCTACCGGACAAACGTTCTCACAAGGAGCGTTATCACAGTGTTGGCAAAGCATTGGCTGGAACACAACATCCGGGTTTTCCATATCACCGCTGAAATAACGGTCGATACGTAACCAATGCATATCATGATACTTCGCTACCTGGTTTTTACCTACCACCGAAACGTTGTTTTCGGCCGTACAAGCTACCACGCAGGCACCACAACCATTACAGAGGTTGAGGTCTAAACTCATTCCCCATTTAATACCTGGCTTATCAAACACAGGGTACATGGTACCTTCTGCTTCCAGGTTATCAATACCGCCGTAATCCTTGATTTCCGCCATGCGTTCGTTAATGAAATGCTTGGGGTCTTTTTTGAATACAGCAAGGCTTGTTTCTTTTACTACTTCCACACGATTACCATAAGTGCTATGCGTTTGCATTTGAGCAATGTCATACATCTTATCAGTTTTCTCGATGGTTACATCGGCTGCAGTGAGGTCGTATGTCTGGCCATTGAAGCTGGCGAACGGATAAATATTTTTACCTACTCCTTTTGCTGCACGTCCCACTTTTTCGCTACGGCCATAACCGGTAGCAATAGCAACAGTGCTGCTGTTCATACCGGGGATGATGAGCAAGGGCAATTCAATTGGCTCTCTTCCGGCAACGGTAATTTTTAATACAGGCTTGGGAGGGTTTACTTCGTAATCATCATCTGCTTTGTAGCCAAACTCTTCAGCAGTTTTTACAGAAATGATCGCATAGTTATCCCAGCAGGCACGTGTAATGGGATCAGGCATTTCCTGCAACCAGGGGTTGTTGGCCATTTTACCATCACCAATACTTACTTTTTGATAGATTACCAGTTCGTGCTTACCGGATTTGGGAGCTGCACTCAATTTGGCAACCGCATCAGCAACTGCACCACCATTGAAGCTTGCGCCTGCAATAACCGGAGTAGCGGGTTCCATCACACCATCCTGCAATACTTTATCGAATGCAGTTTGTCCACCCAGTTTGCTGATCCAGTAATTCTTGAAATATGTTTCATAATCCGCTACAGTGCTGCCGCTCCACTTCAACAATGAAGTAGCAAACGCTCTTGTTTTAAATAACGGATGAATAGTAGGTTGAATGAAAGAAAGATGGCCGCTTTTTGCTTCTGCATCGCCCCAGCTTTCGAGGAAGTGATGGGCAGGTAAAACAAACTGGCATTGCTCTGTTGTTTCATCTTCAATTTCGTTGAAGGAAACAGTGAGACCCACTTTTTTCCAGCCATCAACAAATTTCTTTTTGTCGTAGTAAGTGTAAACCGGGTTTGCACCATATACCAACACAGCACCAACCTCACCTGCATTCATATCAGCTACCAGTTGCTCCATATCAGCGTCTACCCCTTTACGGTAGTTCACCGTTGTACCGAAGTTGATGGTTTTACCAACTGCACCAATTTGTGCGTTGATGGCATTCACCAATATTTGTGCATTAACATTGTTGCTGCGGCTTACCACCAATGCATTGCCACCGGCAGACAGTAATTCTTTGGCAGCTGCATCAATACCTGCAGCCAAACGTTTATCAGTAATGGCAGGAGCTGTAACAGCACCGCCCACTTTTGCATATAAATTCAATAATACCGCACCCAGTTCACTTGGCTTATGTGTATAACGCTCATCGGCACTTGCACCCGTCATGCTGTACATCGCTTCAAACTGGAAGTGACGGCTCATAGTTGGGTTCTTCTCATCGATCTTACGACCGGTAGCGTATTGTTTGGCAAATTCAACCGGGCTCAACCAGGTTCCGAGGAAATCGGCACCAAAGCTTACAATTACTTTTGCCTGGTCGAAGTGATAAGAAGGTATTGCACGCTGACCAAATGTTGATTCGTTTGCCTGCAGCATACCGCTGTAAGAAACCGCATCGTAGGTTACATGCTTAAAGGTTGGATATTTTGCTTTGAACTCTTCAATAACTGCTGCAACAGAAGGAGAGTTGAGTGTTGAACTTAACAATACAATCTGTTTGCCGCCTGCATTGGCCAGGGCCGCTGCAATTTTTTTATCAACTGCTTCATACGTTGGCGCTTCTTTAAAACCATCAGCAGCCTTTTCCATCGGGTAGCGCAAACGGGCTGTATCGTACAGGCTCAGTACAGATGCCTGTACACGCTGTGAGGTACCACCTTTGGTAAAGCCCATTTCGTTTCCTTCCAGCTTAATCGGGCGACCATCTCTTACTTTCGCCAGCACCGGCACCACATCACCATCCAATACATAGGTGGTGGCGTAATAATTGGCAACACCGGGAACAATATCAGCAGGCTTGTTCAAAAAAGGGATCGCCTTTTTTACCGGCATTTCGCAACTGGCCGCTAAAGTAGCAGCAGCCGTGCTGAAGCCGAGATACTTTAAGAAGTCACGACGTGGCGTTTTGGCTCCGTTATCATCCATTTCAAAAGGCAACTCCTCTTTAAATTCATTCTCCGCATCATTCACGTATGCCTTTGTATTGTTCAGCTCTCCGAAACTTTGCCAATATTTTTTCTTACTCATATGCTTGGTTGATAGCTAATTTGAAAATTTGAGAATTTGAGAATTTGAAAATGCTTCCATTAGCACATCAGCACATTTTCAAATTTTCAAATTATTTAATAGTGACATTTTTGACATTCAGTACCACCGATCTTTTCAACGGTTACACTGTCCATCTTGCCATTCTTGATATCGTTGTGAAACTTCTCGTACATACTGTAAAATCCATTTTCCTGGAACTTCACATTGGTTTCACGATGACAGTTGATACACCATCCCATGCTCAGATTGCTGAACTGGTACACCTCGCCCATGTTTTGAATTTCACCATGACAGGTTTGGCAAGCTACCCCGCCTGCTTTGGTATGCTGGGAGTGATTGAAGTAAACATGGTCGGGCAGGTTGTGGATCTTGATCCACTCAATTGGTTTGCCTTTTCCAGTGTATTTATTCGCAGCAGGATCCCAACCTGCGTAGTCGTATAATTTTTGAATTTCAGCAGTACCATCTACTTCAGTGCCATCTTCACGGAACATTTTTTCACCATTGTACTCATTGATGGCCATGTGACAGTTCATACAAACATTCACACTTGGAATATTGGCATGCTTGCCTTCCATTGCACCGCCGTGGCAATACAAACAGTTTACCTGGTTTACACCAGCATGTACTTTATGTGAATAGTAGATCGGTTGTTCCGGTTGGTAATTGGTTTGGCGGCCCAACCCAATTGCACCTTGAATAGTGAAATAACCACCCACTAAAAACAACAGGATAATACCTGTAGCGATGTAGGCTTTGTTTCTCCAGAACGCAACCGGCTCACCACGCACCACACCATCTTTCTCGTCGGTTAATTTTTTCAGGTTGCTGTTGATCTGTAATAAGATGAGGGCAACAATGGCTAATACCAAGGCGAGGATACCGAAGAGCAAAGAATTATCTTCTGCTGGTTCACCAGCCGCTGAAGTACTAACTGCAGGACCAGGAGCTGGCTTCGATGCTTCTGTATTAATATAAGTAACGATCGCATCAATTTCAGCCTCTGCTAAACCAGGAAAACCCGTCATCAATACACCATTGTATTCTTTGATGAGGTTGGCTGCATAGGCATCTGTTTTTGCAAAGCCAGCCGGATTTTTGATCCACGCATAAAGCTTTTTGCGATCACTCCAGGGGCCACGTCCTTCCAAACCTGCTAATGCCGGACCTGTCAGTTTCTTACCAACAGCATGACAGCTGGCACAGTTTGTTTGAAACAGTGCTTTACCATCCTGTGCAAATGATTTATTACCAATCAATAAGGAAATGAAAACCAGGCAGAGCGTGAACGACTGTCGGAGAAGTAATTTTGGTTGATTCATAACGTTCTGGAACCGTATTGTGATTAGGAAGAATATCCTGTTATACAGGCTGCAAAAATAGGGTAGGATACTGACATAATATCCACAGTTTCAAAAAAAATTTTACTTAGTTGTGACTTGACAATGAAGCTCTTGGCGAACAAATAGCTTTCAATTCATCCTGAAAATTATGGAAGACTTTGTTCCATAAAGTTTTTTCGCCGACTGTTTGATGTTAAACAAAGTTTTCCCCCGACTTTTGTTTGATGTTTGAAAAGCTGCGCAATAAATGGAAGGTGGGTCCACTGCAACTGGCACTTATTCTGTGCACCTTTGCTATTGGCGGCAGTTTAACCGGCTATGTCGGCAAACGAATTATGCCGTTGCTCGGTATCGAAGCTCCCTGGATCTATATCCCTGTTTATATTTTACTGGTGACACTTATCTGGCCCATGATGGTGTTGCTGATCAGCATTCCCTTCGGACAATTTAAATTCTTTACCGGCTACCTGAAGAAAATGGGGCAACGGATGGGGTTGATGCCCTCTAAATCCCCCACAGGGGGAGTTCCAGAGCAAAAAGCCAGCTTATTTGAAGAGGTCGAGAAAAAGTAAGATGTTGTAGATTTTTATTTTTCCAGCGTCATTTCCGCTGCCATATAAGCAAAGCTTCCCCATTGCGGACCGGCAATTACCCGTTGCAGCACATCGTTCCCTTTGTCTTTTTCACCAATAGTTCTGTAATAATTACCCAGCCCAAAGCCTACTGTGGCATTTGAAACGGTGCCTTTCGTATCCTGTTCCAGCAATTTGGTGCGGATGGTTGCTGCATCCTGCACGCCTTTATAAATCAGCAAAATAGTAAGGTAATCGGTGTTTTCGATCAGGTTCATATTGGGTTCAATGGTTTGGAGTAATGCTTCCGCCTGCTTCTGCCTGCCCAACTTCTGGAGCGTAATATAATACCAGTTGGCTGTGGCCACATACATATCCGGGTTATTCGAAACCTGCAAACAGTTGCTGTAAGCCGCCTCGGCTTTTAATAAATTGCCGGTTAAAAAATATGCAAGTCCCAGGTGGTACCAGATATTAGAATGTAAACTGCTGGTGGGAATATTCTTTGCATTGGGCATTCCATCGGGCTCCATTTCATCTTTGGTTCCCTTGATAAGCGTTGCTGCTTTCTCAAAATCTGCAATGGCATTGGTATAACAACGGGTGGTAAGATAGCGATGCCCCCGGTGGCGATACATTCTTGCATCTGTTGGATGCGTTGCAATGCCCCGGGTGAAAACAGCAATCGCATCATCGTACCGGCCCATGTAGGCAAGCCGGCGGCCATACCATATTATATGATCAGCATTGGATGCATCTGCTTCGTAGTTTGTTTTGGCCACCTGCAGATCAGCTTCCATCTTTTGCATGGCTTCTGTTGAAAACAAAGGTGCCGGGTAGGTTTTTC
>CAYMSG010000122.1:0-8835 GCA_964392955.1 uncultured Chitinophagaceae bacterium
CCTGTGTGCAATAATGTCGAAACCAATAATACCAAAGTTATTCTGCAAACCGGCATCCCCCACCTGGAAACGTTCAAACGGAGAGATGGGTAAATTTCTGTTATATCGTCCAAGGAATCCGTATTTAGCAGCCACCTTCAATACAAACTGACGGTTCTTTTCTGCACCTGCCGGTTTGCCAATGGGTATAAACCATTCATAGTTCAAACGCCATTTGTGATACTCTACCAACCTGTATCGCTCAGCCGGATCGTTGTATTTGCTTGCATCACGGAACAAACTCCATGGTGGCGTAAACGTAGCCGTTAAAGAGAAGGTTGAACCTGAACGTGGGAACGTTGGTTGATCCACACTGGAACGGATGATCTGTAAACGAACGTTAAAGTTGTTAGAAGTACCACTATCCAGCTCAGGGAAAATGGGATAATCATTCAACTTGTATTGCGTGTAGTTTACGGATGTGATCAAGTTGAAAAAATCATCGGGCCACTTCAATTGCTTTCCTAACGAAACGGTAGCGCCAAATGTTTGCAAAGAGCGGTTATTAGCACGTTGGCGTGTTGGCAACCCTGTCAAAGGATCGAACGCATTGGCCAGTTTGGTACGGAATAAACTTACAGTAAGATTGTTCCGTTTTTTTCCGCCCAACCAGGGTTCTGTAAACGAAAAGTTCTGAGAACTGAATGATGGACCGTTTGATTGCACACGCAATGATAAACGCTGTCCGTCACCACTGGGCAATGGTTGCCATGCCGATTTTTTGAAAAGATTTTTCGTAGAAAAGTTATTGAACGTAACACCCAATGTTCCTGTTAAACCGATCAATCCACCCCAGCCGGCACTTAATTCCAGCTGATCGCTTGATTTTTCTTCCAGTGAATAGTTGATGTCCACCGTACCATCATCGGGATTGGGAACAGGGTTGGGATTGATTTTTTCGGGGTTGAAATAATTCAATGCCGATAATTCCCGGATAGAACGGATCATATCACTGCGGCTGAATTTTTCGCCCGGCACTGTACGCAATTCACGACGGATCACATACTCTTTCGTTTTATCGTTACCGGTAATGTTCACCGAACGGATGGTTGCCTGCGGACCTTCCGAAATACGAACTTCATAATCGATCGTATCGTTGTACACTCTTGTTTCAATGGGATCTACACGAAAGAAGAGATAACCATCATCCATGTACAAACCGCTGATATCGCCACCCTCGGCCGACAATTGTTTGCCGAGTTTTGAATTGAGCGTTTCAAGGTTGTAAATATCGCCCCGCTGAATTCCAAGAATGGCATTTAAAGTTGAATCGTTATACTTGGTATTTCCTCTCCAGGTAATATTGCCAAAATAATATTGGCGGCCTTCATTCACTTTCAATTCTACGATGAGGTTTCCCTTGCTGTTGTAATAGGTTGTATCTTTTTCGATCACCGCATCACGGTAACCCAATTTGTTATAATACGCAAGCAGTTTTTCCTGGTCTTCGATGTATTTGTTTTGATTGAACTTGGCTGCAGAAAACTTAAGCCTGAACCATGGATCAACAAAGTCTCTCACTTTTGAAAGTGAAAGAAAGCCTCTGTCTTTTATGAATTGTTTGAACGTAACCGAATCTTTCGTGCCGTAGATTGGCCTTTGATCAACCGGATGCAACGTAAACCGCATTCGTTCCTTTGTTCCCTTCAGTTGTTTTTTCAACTGCAGATCCGATACTACTTCATTACCACTGATGAATACCTGTTCAATCTTTACTTTGTTCCCCTTCACTACATTGAATGTAAGATCAATGAAGTTTGGGTTCACTGCATTTTTGGTTTCTGCTATTGTTACATCTACCTGCCGGAAACCTTTTTCTGTATAAAACTTGTTGATGCGTTCAATGCTTGTTCGCCGGAGGTTCTCCGTTATTACTTTATTGGGTGTTAGCCCCACTTTTTCTTTTAACTCATCCTCCTCACCTTTCTTAACTCCTTTGAAAAAGAAATTACCCAACCTTGAACGTTCAGTTACTGCAATCTCGATGTAAATATCTTTCTCATCTACACGGGTAATAAAAATTGTGGCATCGTCAAAATACTGCTGGCGCCAGATGGAAGAAATGGCTTTGCTGAACAAATCGCCACCGGGTAAATACACCCTGTCGCCAATACCCAAACCGGTAATGGAAACCAATAATGCTGAATCAAATGTTTTGGAACCGCTAACGGTAATACCGGCAATAATATATTCCCGGGGAACTTTTGAATTCATGATTGCTTCCAGTTCCGGATCAACCGAAACTGGCTTTATCGTGTCGGGTTGCTGAGCCAATACTTGAAAATGAAAGCCGGAGCAAATCAAAAGCAGCAGTAGTAATGTTCTATTCAAACGCATCAAAATTCTGTTACGGTTATGTTGTAAGTCGGGTTATAAAAATGCCGCTCAAGCCGGTTACTGTCAACCATTTCACTGCAAGTGCTGATTATGATTGATAACCTTTTCGGCCGGGGAGCAAAATAAATGGTTTTGCTGAAACTCTTTGTTAAAATGCCTGTTGTCACGGGTATCTTATGATTGTGTTAGCTGTTCGTTGGGTTGTACCTGTTCGCCTGTTTTCCCAAACCTGCGTTCCCGTTTCTGGAAATCAAGAATGGCTTCATACAGGTTTTCTTTTCTGAAATCGGGCCAGCGTACATTGGTGAAATACAATTCGGCATAGGCCAGTTGATACAATAAGAAATTGCTGATGCGGTATTCACCACTGGTGCGTATCATCAGCTCCGGATCGGGAAACTCACGGGTGGTTAAATAATCCTTAATGGTATCCTGATCTATTTCAAACGGTTCCAGTTTGCCTGCTTTTACATCGGCTGCGATGTTCTTGATGGCATTCACAATTTCCCAACGGCTGCTGTAGCTGAGTGCCATAATAAGGTTCATACCGTTGTTGTCTTTCAGCTCATCCACACTTTCCTGCAATTCCTTGCGGGCATAATCAGGCAACATATTGGTATCGCCAATTACATGCAACTTGATCTTGTTCTTGTTCAGCGTTGCAGTTTCTTTACGGATGGTGTCCACCAGTAATTCCATCAGTCCGGTTACTTCTTCAATGGGGCGGTCCCAGTTCTCTGTGCTGAAAGCATAAAGGGTGAGATACTTCACCCCCAACTCGGCACAACCTTCCACAATATCCCGTACGCTTTCCACGCCATGGAAATGACCAAAAAGCCGGTCTTGCCCCTGCTCTTTTGCCCAGCGACCGTTGCCATCCATGATGATGGCAATATGCTGCGGCAGCCGACCCATATCCAGTTGTTCACGCAAGGAACTCATAGCCTTGAAAAATTAAGGGCACGAAGGTAATGAAAATAAGGGCTGGGGCTGATTTTGATTCGGGGGAATTCAAAGAAAAAGCCGACTCACTCATATTTATCGGAAATTTATCGCAATCTAAAAGAGTAAATTACAATACATGTCTGAGGATGTTAGCTTTTATTAATAAAACGGCGAGTATTGCATACAATATTCGTCGGAAAATCTCCCTGAAGCCTGGTTTAAGAAAATTTGAAAGGAGAAGCTACTTATAAAATTCACGAATCAGCAAAATACCAAAAAACAAAAGTAAAACCGAAAAGAACAAAATTGATTTACTATGGGCGCCCAATATTAGTCTGGATTTTAAAGGATTCTGTGAATTAAAAAGAATTTTATAGTGCTCCTTCAAAAATCCTTCTTTTATTTCTTTCGAGATAATAAATCTCTGTCCGTTTAATGGCGACTCGAATTCAACATGAATTTTATACTCCACTTCCGAAAGATCGCTGTTGTTCAATCGTTCTTTTTCAACTAAAATTCCATCACACAAGTTCTCTTTTTTTAAAAGAATTGAATCATACACATATTCCGAAAGCTTCAACAAGGAAAAAAACACAATTATTGAATAAACGGTTATGCTGTAGTAGGCCGGGGGCATAAAAAACATAACAATACCAAAAATAATCACAAAACCTATTCTCTTTAGATTTGCCACTTAATATATTTTAGTAAAACAAATGGACCTCTTTTCTCAGCAATATCTTTTCTTACAAATAGCTGCTATGCATGTGTCAAAGCATGTGGAGGATATTGCGTTGAAGAACAAGCTACAAAAATTGCTATAAAATGTTTCAACTTCATAGCCCTGATCTTGTTATTGGAGAAAACACGCAACAACCGCAGTGCTAGTTTTATTCAACTGTAATAGCAACAGGGGCAGTAGCCTCTCTAACCGGGGCTTTGCTGATTTAAATATTTTTCAAGTTCAAAAATTAATTTAATTGTTTCGTCTGTATCGCAGTTTTTTGAAAGTTGTTCCTTTATAGACTCTTTAAAAGAATCCGCTGCCTTACCCTTTCTAATCAAATAAATATCTTGTATCAAGTTGCCCAACAAAAACCATTCATCAGCAGAAATAATTTTCCCCTTACCATTAGATTGAATGTGGTAACCGTCATAGTAACCTTTATAGCTTTTAAATAGCTCGACTTTTTCCGATGTTATCATAAAAAACCTTATAATGATATTCAATGGTGTGACATTCGGATTTTTTCACAGAAACGTCTCTCCTTACAAAAGTTGCTGTGCTTGTACCAAAGCACTTAGAAAATGTTGCTTTGAAGAAAGAGTTCATTTGCTTTATATGCAGGACACTAAATTAGAACTTTGCTCTGTAGAACGCAGCATCCTGCCCTTGCATTTGTACAAATAACCGGCTTGGTACAAGCAGAGACATTGCGAAGAAAGTCAATAAAAAAGCCGACTCAATTTGTGAGTCGGCTTTTGATAAATTTAAAATTGCTGATTACTGCAACTGATATTTGCCCGTAAAGAAATCTATCGTAAACTTATAACTGCCACTTGGAGCAGGTGTTGGAATATCACCACCTTCAGGTCGGAATGTACCCGACTTGTTATCGGCTGCGGCTGCATCAACACCAAACTTCCGGTCCCACGAACCATTGGTAGGAAGGATCAGGAATTTTTCACCTGTAGTGAAGTTGAGTGTAATATCCCATTGCACCGAATTCAATCGGTTCAACACCTGGCTGGCGCCAACAGGGTTGGTCCATCCAAGGGGCGTAGCACCTCCGGTAATGATCAACTCAGTAGGTAAACCATGCTGCTGTGCAAATGGTTCCACTTTGAATTTACCCTGCTGAAAATCGAGCGTAATCTTATACAAACCGGCTGAAGCAGGTCCTTTGAAATTATCAGGGAGGTTGTAACCAAAATCACCGCCGTTTTCTACACCGGCAAGATTCTTATTGGCAATGGAATATTTATTGGCCCATGCACCCTGGTTCTCAGGAAGAATCAGGTATTCAGCATTCGCTTTCAAGTCGAAAATACCGCCGAAGGTTGTTTCATCGATGCGTGAAAATGTTTGCGGAATGGTATTCGATGCCGGGTTGATGGGGTTGCTCCAATCGCCTTGTGTAGCCGATCCCACAATCCATAACTTACCATCAAACGGCAATGTTACTTTGGGTGGAATTTTATACGGGGTAGCCCTGATCTTCAGAATGTTTGAATATTTTAACTCGTTATTGTTACCATACGATGCGGCAACACGCACATCCAGGTCATAGGCTTTGTTGAATTCAAAACCCCAGCCAAGCATCGCTGCATTCAATTCCTTTGCAACAATGGAATCGGTAAGCTTACCAACTACTGTGCGGGTATAGGCTCTTGTAAAATTCTTGGTGGTCGAGTCGATCTCGATCACAAACTTGTACAACGATGGGTCTTGCGCATACTTCGGATCGGTCCAGTTCAGGATCAGCTTCACGCTGTTTGAATCCGAAGGTACGGGTGCCACTGTTGTGGTGGGCGATGACAGAACCGTCGCAACACCTTCTCCGTAAAACGGAAGCTTATCTGCTTTTTCACATGCTGAGAACACAGTGGCCAACAGCAGCAACGTGAATATTGATTGATTAAATAATTTCATTTGATTACGTTTTTACTGTTTAACAACATTGAAAACTCCTAACTGAAAATCAACAGTGATTTTATAAGTACCTGCTGATGGAGGACCAGGAAATCCGGGATCAGCATCCCGCTTCTCAAACTCGCCCCCCTGCCAGGTGCCGCCGGTAAGCATATGATACTGGCTGCCCCAGTCGCCTTGCGTCTGGATCAGTTTGTAATTACCGCCACCGGGCATGTTCACCGTTAACTCGTACAGTGTTCTTGAAATTTTTGTAAATTTCTGGCTCACATCAAACGGACCGGGCAATGGATTTTGCCAGGAAGATGCAAACGCATCACCGGTTGCCCACAAATTATCAGCAGCTGGCACTTCTACTTTCGGAGGTGGGGGAAAGGGGCTTGCAGTAAATGAAACTGTATTTGATTTATACGGAACGGCCTCTGTGCCTATACCCAAACTCGATGTGATTCTTGCATAAAAAGTATAGGTCTTTCTGGGATCAAGTGGAATTTGTATCGTATTTCCAAATATGCTGTTTAGTTCACCAACAGTAAATGTTTTTGACAGATCTTTTAGATAAACAGTCTCGAACCTTCTTGCACTTGCAAAACTTGCCAGGGTATCAATCTCCAGTTTATACTTCACATCATGTGAACTGATGCCTGTTGTAAATTGATAGTTTGGGTTAGTCCAGTTAAGTCGAATCGCCACATTGCTTTCTTCACCTGCTTCTAAACGAACAGTACCGGTACTGGCTGTCAGTACAGGAGCTGTTGCGTTCTCAAAAGAGATTTTGTTTTCCACTTTCTCACAGGCAAAAAGGGAAAGCATTGCCAGTAAGAGGGAAAATCTGATTGTATATGATTTCATATCACTTGATTTTTTAGTTGATTAATAGCCGTTGTTCTGTTTCAGATTGGGATTGGCTGCAATTTCAGAATCAGGCAGCGGGAACAGTTTCCGGAAAGCTGCAACACCAGTACCGCCTTTTACACCACCTTTCCATGGCCATAGATACGTGCCCTCAGTAAACCGGTCGTAACGGATCAGATCGGTTCTGCGGAAACCTTCCCAATGCAGTTCACGGGCTCTTTCATCAAGAACATAATCCAATGTATAAAAGCCCAGAGGTGCTGCAGTTACCTGTGCCCGTGAGCGAAGTGCATTGAGATAGATCAGTGCCTGTGCTTCGGTACCACCGGTACCACCACGCTTTACTGCTTCTGCATAGATGAGGTACATTTCTGCCAAACGGAATACAGGAAAATCAACATCTGCGAATTCTCTTCTTGTATCCGAACCAAATGCGCCACTTCTTGTCCGGTTGCGGTATTTGATAACAGCAAGCCCATCTTTGAATTCTGAAATATTATTGATCTCAATATTCTGAGTGCCAGTTGCAAACTGTGCACGCTTATCGCCGTTGCCATTTACATCGGGGAATAAATCCGGAAGATTTCTGGTAGCACGGATACCACCCCATCCGCCTAAGCCGGATACATTACGATCCATATCACCACCAACAGATGCATTCACCAAAAACGTGGTGCCGCCAAAATTGCGGCTGTTAAGACCATCGTAATTCAAGGTCCAGATAAATTCAGGATTGTTCACGTTGTTATCGGCAAGACCCAGCCAGCGGTAATCGCTCAGTAAACCATAGCCCGCATCAATTACCCGCTTGGAATAAGTAACAGCTTCGGTATTTTTTTCTGTACCGGTGTACGTTTTTGCATTCAGGTACATTCTTGCCAGTAAGGCCCAGGCTGCACCTTTATCAGCACGGCCATACTCACCGGCACGGGCATTGGAAAGATCGTTTTCAATAGCCTTTAATTCGCTTTCAATATAAGTGAACAAGGCAGCCCGGTTTGTTTGTGGTGGATTGAATTTACCGATCAAATCATTTTCGGTAGTAAACCCGGGGTTGCCATACAAGTCCATCAACACCCAGTAAGCAAACGCACGTACAAATCTTGCCTCGGCACGCATTTTCTTGATGTTATCCACTGTAACACCCGAAAAGCCTTTACCGGCAACTTTATCCGGCGCACTCTCCCTGATAAATTCATTACAGAGAGTAACGATATACGTGCAGCGGTAATACAAACCTTTTGTCATGGGATTGCTGGAACTCCAGTTCATGTTATGAAAATCCTGGATACCGGGATCGTTCCAGGCCACTACCGCTTCATCGGTGCTCAACTCCTGTGCCTTCCAGAACAAACGCAGAAAATCGGAAGTACCTTCATCGATACCGGCCACATCACCCTGCCCTGCACCACCTTGGTTTCCGGTGAGTGCAACACTGCCATATACTTTTGCAAGTACCTGTAAATAGCCGGTCTCACTTGTATATACATTTGCCGAAGGCAATGTATTGGGTGGTTGACGGTCGAGTTGTTTATGACAGCTTGTTAAAAGTGCCACACCCGTCAATAGTAAACTTATAGTAACTGAAATACGTTTCATATTTGCAGATATTTATTTTTTAGAAATCAAAGTTGAACCCGAGTACATAGGTACGGGGGCGTGGATAAATCGTGTTGTCAATACCGCCTGCAATTTCAGGATCAAGACCGCCGTACTTGGTGATCACAAAGGCATTCTGCACGTTAGCGGTTATACGTAACCGTACGTTCTTCATGATTTCACCTGCATCGTATCCCAGGTTGATATTATCCATACGCAGGAAAGAAGCATTCTTGATATAATAATCAGAGAAATATTGATTATTGACAAATTGGGTATTTAAATAATCTTTGGTACCGTTAGCAATAAAGCCGAGTGGGTTTACCAATTGACGGTACACGCCATTATTCGAATTCACGTTATCGTACATGTAATTCCCGATGCTTCCACGCATTACAAATCCGGCC
>CAYMSG010000123.1:0-1726 GCA_964392955.1 uncultured Chitinophagaceae bacterium
GGAATTTTCATTCATTCCCCATTAGCGATTCAACAGACAATACATTTCCTGCCAATTATATTGTTACAAAAACAAGAGGACTCATTGTTCGGAAAGCAAACGGGCATTATGTTTATAACAACGCTACCCATCGTTTTGAAAAATGGAATACACCGATCGATTCGCTGCTACCCGAAACCGTACGTTTTGTTGAACCGTTTGACGAAGATAAATTTACGGTTTATGGTAACGGCCGTTTACTGCTGATCGATTATGCTACGCAGCAAAAATTAATGGAAATTCAACTGCCCGGGATTTTAATGGGTGCAGCACGAATCAATAACAACGAGATCCTTACTTATACCCTTTCCGGAAGTGGATTTTTCCGCCTCAATATAAAAACACAAACTGTAACGAAAAGCTACACAAACCTGAAAGATCAAAACGGAAACGCATTGGCAAAAGACCTTCGAAATATCACCCGCATCAACGAGCAGCAGTTTGCACTCAGCACACGTTTTTCCGGCATGTATTTGATCGATCTTGAAAAAGAACGTTTGCAGCTGCTGAATCACGATCCGTTGAATGAACGCAGTATTGGTGGCAATAACACTAGTACATTACATTACGACAGCAGTGGCTATCTTTTTGTTACAACTCGAACATCAGGGTTACACTACCTGAACCTGAAACAACCACAAATTGCTTATCGTCCTTATTTTAAAGATGAACAGGGCGATTTGTTTGATGGATATATTCAAACCATTGCTGCAAAAGATGGATTGGTATGGCTGGGCACACAGGATCGGTTGATACGTTTAAACAGAACAACCAATCAAACATCGTTCATTATCTATTATTTACCTGATGGGAGAAATCTCAATAAAGAAGAAACAGTACGGGCATTGTATGTTGATGAACAGGATCGTTTGTGGGTTGGCACTACACGCTATGGTATACTGGTGCTTGATAAAGACCAAAAAACAATTGCACATCTGGGTAGAAGGCAAGGCACTACCGATTCACTTCCTTCAACCTGGATCAATGGATTTTGTACAGATGCCGCAGGAAATCTTTGGGTAGCAACCAGAAGCGGCATTTGCAAGATCAATACCAACAGCTTACAGGTAACCAATTTTACAACCCACTCGCTGTTAAAAGAATTAAATGGCATCTATACAAATACGGTATGGATGGATAGCAAACAACAGCTATGGATCGGCACCAATCGTGGTGCATGGTGTTACAACGAACAGAAACAAACACTGAAACATCATACTGACAAAGAAGGGCTTTCACATAACCGTGTCTTTTCCTTTAATGAAGACAACAAAAGCAATATCTATATTGGAACCGTTGCCGGTTTAACAGTCCTTGCTCCCAATGGAGCAACAACGATCTATAACCGCAGTAACGGTTTACGCAATGATAAATGCGAAGGCATCTTAAAAGATGAAAATGGCTTTCTCTGGATCGGTAATCTCAACTGCTTGATCCGTTTTGATCCTGCTACCAACAATTATTCTGTTTATGAAGAAGGATTAGGCTTCAGTCATGCAGGCTTTCGCATGCGTAGTTGTTTTAAAGCAGCCGATGGCGAAATGTTCTGGGGAAGTGATAAAGGACTCAATTCGTTTTACCCGCAACAACTCAATACAATCTCCGTACAACTGCAACCTTCGATCAATACATTGTACACAACAGATAGCAATTATAATTTTACAACAACAGATACTATTCGCTTTCC
>CAYMSG010000123.1:1736-8789 GCA_964392955.1 uncultured Chitinophagaceae bacterium
TAACACATCTTCATTTCATTTCTATTTTTCATCGGGCGAATTAACAGGTGCTAAAAAAATACAGTTCCTGTACAAACTGGATGGCTATGATGAAGACTGGAAAAAACCAATTGCCTACGGACAGGCGGTGTACAGTAAACTACCACCCGGCAAGTATCTTTTTCATGTAAAAGCATCCAGGGATGGCATTAACTGGTATGAAGCTGCACATCCTGTTCAACTCAACATCAGCAAGCCCTGGTGGCAGCAAACATGGTTTCGTGTTACTTACATTGCTGCATTCTTTGCATTGCTTTATGGTATTTTCAATTTCCTGCAACGACGTAAAAGAGAAAAAGAAGTGAAGCAGATGATCGACTACTTCGCTCATTCCGGTTTTGAACATTCGTCGGTGGATGATATTCTTTGGGATATTGCCCGAAACTGTATCTCCCGTTTGGGTTTTGAAGATTGTGTGATCTATACGGTTAATGAAGATGAAAAAGTATTGCTGCAAAAAGCAGCGTATGGGCCAAAAAGTCCGAAAGCATACGAGATCAAAAACCCCATCATCATTCCATTTGGAAAAGGAATTGTGGGTGATGTGGCTGCAACGGGCAGACCAAGCATCATCAGCGACACATCAAAAGACGAACGCTATATTATTGATGATGAACAACGTTTTTCTGAAATAACAGTACCCATCATTCACGAAGGAAAAGTAATTGCTGTAATTGATTCAGAACATCATCGAAAAAACTTTTTCACTAAACAACACCTGGAAGCGTTGCAAACCATTGCTTCACTCAGCTCAGCAAAAATTTCCCGTGCCATGGCCATGGATGCCATGAAGAAAACAAAACTGGAAGTAATGGAGCTGAATGTAAAAATGGCTGAATCAAAATTCATGAACCTGCGGCTACAGATGAACCCGCATTTTATGTTCAATGCTTTAAGCTCTATTCAGCATTTAATTGTATCGCAGCAAACAACAAAAGCATATAAGTATCTCACCATCTTCTCTAATTTTCTCCGTTCACTATTGAATTATGCAGAAAAGAATTTTATTCCGCTGGATGAAGAGTTGAAAGTATTGCAGATGTATGTAGAACTGGAATCGCTTCGGTTTGATCAAACGTTCAGCTATGAAATGAATGTAGATGAAAACCTGAGCAATGATGAAGTGCTGGTGCCTTCACTCATGGTACAACCATTTGTAGAGAATGCCATCTGGCATGGCCTGCTGCATAAAGAAGGAGATAAAAAACTCAAGATCGAATTTGTAAACCACAGCGATGATCATTTAACCTGTACCATAGAAGATAATGGAGTTGGCCGCAGCAATGCAGCAGCCATACAGCAACAAAAAATCAGCAGTAAAATACATGAAAGCAAAGGCATTGGTATTATTGAAGAACGATTGAAACTGTTGCAGCAAAAAACAGGTAAACCGGCGCATGTAGAAATCAAAGACATGTTTGATGCACAGCAACATGCCGTGGGCACCAAAGTAATTATTACGATTCCTTATTATAACCCGGAAGAATTATGATAAAAGCATTGATCGTTGATGATGAGCAGTCGAGCATTGATCTGTTGCAATGGCTTGTTGGGCAATATTGCCCTGATATTTCTGTTGTGCAGAGTGCACGCAGTGTAAAAGATGCATTGCCGCTCATTCATAATTTTCAGCCCGATATTGTTTTCCTCGATATACAAATGCCACATCAAAGTGGTTTCGATTTGCTTACTACGATTGATCAATGGAATTTTGAAGTGATCTTCACCACCGCCTTTAATGAATTTGCCATTCAGGCCATCCGCTTCAGTGCATTGGATTATTTATTAAAACCGATTGATGAAACAGAATTAAAAAAAGCAGTGGAACGTTTTAAAGCCAAACGTATTTACGCACCTGCAGGCCAGCAATTGTTCCGCAACTTCATTCAGAATATTTCGCAAGGCAAAAAAGAAAAATTCAAACTGGCATTGGCCGATGCATTTGAAATAAAATATGTTACACTCGATGAGATCATACGTTTGCAGGCAGACAGTAACTACACCAAAGTGCATCTCACACAAAACCGTGTATTTGTTTCAGCCAAAACATTAAAAGAGTATGATGAAATTTTGAGAGAGCAACATTTTCTCCGCATTCATAAATCACATCTAATCAACCCAACGCATATTGAAAGCTACGATAAACAAGGCTGGTTAAAAATGAGTGATGGATCAGAAGTGGAAGTCGCCCGCCGGAAAAAAGAATATGTGCAGGATGCATTGAAAAACCTCTGAACCGGTCTTCATTTTTTTTCGTTCATTCGCTGTTTCCTTCTTATCTTGATCGCCTACAGACAACGGCATGCTTCTATTCCAGGACAATGAACAGGCTTTCCGGGATTTCATTACACAACACCAGCCAAGGGTGTACAATACTGCATTGAACATGCTGCAGAATGCGGAGGATGCCGAAGAAATTACACAGGATGTGTTTGTGGAAGCCTGGCACAAAGCCCACACATTTAAAGGCGAATCGCAGGTGAGTACCTGGCTGTATCGGATTACCATTAATAAATGCATAGACCTGATCCGCAGCAAAAAGCGTAAGAAAAGGTTTGCTTTTTTAACCCAGCTATTTCATGACAGTGGCGAACCTATCAGTGACGCCAGCGATTTTGTGCATCCCGGCGTTGTGGCTGAGAACAAGGAAAAGGCTGCCACCCTTTACAAAGCCATTGAACAACTACCTGAAACTCAGAAAATTGCCTTTTTATTAAGCGAAACCGGCGGATTGAGTTATGCCGAAATCAGCGAAATTACCGGCAGTTCCGTATCTTCCATTGAATCATTATTGTTCAGGGCACGGAAAAACCTGCGGCGGATTTTGGCCGATTATTACAAAAAAACCAATGAATAGCAAGTTTTTTATTCTTTGACCGTCAAATAGTACAGAAATGAAAAAAGATCAGGAACAATGGATCGATGAAATTATGGGCAGCCTCCGGCAAATGCAGCCGGCGGAAGGCAACCCACATCTTCATACCCGGGGGATGGCACGCCTGCAAACTCCGGTGAGTCGGCAACCTATTCAATTGAAATGGGTGTATGCCACCGTTACCGTTTTTATTTTTATGCTGGTGCTGAATGTGTTGGGCTGGAATGCTTCCACCACGAATGATGATTCGATATCCACCATTGGTATTGAAACCGTGATTAACGAATACGACTTACAAAATAATTATACTTCTTTACCCTGACCCTGAACAATGAATAAGACAAAGTTTCTTACAATTCTTGTACTGCTCCTGCTGGTACTGAATGCAGTTACACTTTTTTTCCTGCTGGGAAAAAAAGATGGACCTAAAAATAAACCGGGAGGAGGACGCCCTTATTCGGAATACCTTACCAAACAATTGAACCTGGATTCGATGCAGGTAGCTCAGCTCAGAGTGTTGCGGGACAAACATAAAGAAGAGCTTGGAAATCTCTGGAAAGAAGACCGTGAATTGCAGGAAGCAAAATTTGTATTACTCAAAGAAGGATCAACTGACAGCGTAAAACTTGATTCAATCGTAACGCTCATTGTTGCCAACAAGAAAAAATTTGAGCTTGCTTTTCACAATCATTTCTTACAGATACGTGCTTTATGTCGTCCCGAACAAGTAGAGCTTTTCAATAAAACACTGGATGAAATGAAGAAACGCCGTACACAAGGTTTTGGAGGCGATAAAAAAGGTCAACAACAGTCAAAAGAGAAAAAATAAAAAAGGCATTTACTTCATTATAATAACAATCCCGATCAATGATCGGGATTGTTATTTTTATAAGGTTTTACTTTTGCCTATTGTCAATTGACGATTGTCTATTTGCCTTTAACCAACAACTTCTCCTTCCAGATCGTAATCAAACGCCTTGGTGATCTTTACATTTACAAACTCACCGATCTTTAATTTCTTATCGCTTTGAATGATCACTTCATTATCTACTTCAACTGAATCAAATTCGGTGCGACCGAGATAACGGCCTGCTTCTTTCTTATCAACAATCGTCTTAAATGTTTTCCCGATTTTTTCCTGGTTAAGTTCATACGAAATTTCCTGCTGTACACCCATGATCTCCTGTGCACGACGTTCTTTTTCTTCAGCAGGAACATCATCCACCAGATCAAAACCACTCGTACCTTCTTCATGACTGTAAGTGAAAATGCCCACCCGGTCGAAACGTTGTTGTTGCAGGAAGAGTTTTGTTTCTTCTATATCATCCAATGTTTCGCCAGGGAAACCTGCGATCAAGGTTGTGCGTAAGCAAATCCCGGGAACTTTTTCACGCACTACTGCAATGAGTTCTTCTGTTTCAGTGCGGGTAATTTGCCGGCGCATTGCTTTCAACATGTTATCGCTTGCATGCTGCAACGGCATATCAAGATAGTTACAGATGTTGGGGCGTTCACGCATCACATCCAATACATCCAATGGAAATTTATGCGGGTATGCATAATGCAAACGGATCCACTCTAAACCTTTTACGTCTGCCAAACGATGCATTAAATCGCCCAACATGCGTTTTTTGTAGAGATCTAAACCGTAATATGTCAGTTCCTGTGCAATGAGCATAATTTCTTTTACACCTTTCTTTACCAGCCCTTCTGCTTCTTTTACTAAATCATCCATACTCTTACTCACATGCTGGCCACGCATTAACGGAATAGCACAAAACGCACAGGT
Organism: uncultured Chitinophagaceae bacterium; assembly: GCA_964392955.1. Taxonomy (GTDB): domain Bacteria; phylum Bacteroidota; class Bacteroidia; order Chitinophagales; family Chitinophagaceae; genus Lacibacter. The sequence goes on from CAYMSG010000123.1 coordinate 6,440, forward strand.
GCGGTTACAACCTTCACTGATCTTTAAATACGCATAATGCGATGGTGTTGCCAGCAAACGCTCACCCACCAGCTCCGTTTTATAATCAGCTTCAAATTGTTTTAAGATCATGGGCAGTTCCATCGTTCCGTAAAATGCATCCACTTCAGGTATCTCTGCTTCCAGGTTATTTTTGTAACGTTCACTCAGGCAGCCTGTTACAATCACTTTATCCAGTTTACCCCTGCGTTTTAGTTCCACCTGGTCTAAAATGGTGTTGATGCTTTCTTCCTTGGCCTTGTCAATAAAACCACAGGTATTTATAACCACGATGTTGTGATCTTTCTTTGCACTCTCATGCACCACATCAATATCATTGGCCAGTAACTGGCCGCTCAGCACTTCGCTATCCACCATATTTTTACTGCAGCCGAGGGTGATGATGTTGACCTTATCCTTCTTTAATGTCTTACTTTTCATGGCGGCAAAGGTAACAGATTCAGGCAGAAAGGAGGGCATTCAACATGATCTGTTAAAGTTTGGCATCATTTTTTCAAGGAGGGGATGAACATCTAAAACTCACATTTATGAAAAGATTAGTTATGGCCATCATTGTGTTAACGGCATTTGCACAAGGGGCATCAGCACAGGCAAAAGGAAGCAGCTACAAAACCGCTCTGGGTGTAAAATTTTATCCGGGTGGAGGTGTTACATTAAAACATTTTGTAAAAAGTGATGCGGCGCTGGAAGGCATTGCCTATTTCTGGAGAGATGGGATGCGTATTACCGGTTTGTATGAATTTCATGGTAATATCAGCGGGGCACCAGGCTTGAAATGGTACGTTGGTCCGGGTGCACACGTTGGCTTCTGGAACAACCGCTACTGGAGAAGAGAATATGGTGATTACCGTGGTGGTGCATTAATAGGTATTGATGGTGTATTAGGTTTGGATTACAAATTCAATGGTGCACCGATCAACATGTCGATCGACTGGCAGCCTTCTTTTGAATTTGGTGATTATGGCGCCGGCTTCAGCGGTAACTGGGGTGGTTTTGCCATCCGCTATACATTCTAAGCAGGTATTCCCGTGACGGGAGTAAAAGGATACTCTTAAACTTACAAACAAAGTTTGAGCGTATCCTTTTTTCTGTTGCGGCTGTATTACTTTTATTGTGTTGATGCAAATCAACTACCCTATAAGAGAACCAATTTTATCCAATCCTGAAGAAAACCGAACAACGGTATCGTATGAAAAACAACGGACGAATCCGTCCGCCAATGTCCCTTGAGAAACTTCCACACGGAAGTTTTTCTTTTTTATACAAATGATTTAACGGAAAGGAGATCAAAAAACGATTGCTTACTGTCTACTGACTTCCGGACTCCCCGACTTCTTTCCGGTCTTTCCGTCTTCATGTCTTTCTGACTTCTCTTCTTGAAAAGTATTTTCTTTGCAGAAAGAATGTTCATTCATGCCCGATAATTACCAGATCGCCGAACAGTTTTCGCTGTTGAGTAAACTCATGGATATCCATGGCGAAGACAGTTTCAAAGCAAAGACTTACGCTGCTGCTGCGTTTAATATTGAAAAACTGCCGGTGCAGCTGGCCGATGTTGATCCTGCAAAAATTTCCACCTACAAAGGCATTGGTGCCAGTACATCGAAAAAAATACTGGAGATACTGCAAACAGGCGAACTGAAAGCACTCACTGATCTGATTGCACGCACACCGCCTGGCGTCATTGAAATGCTGTCGATCAAAGGGATCGGCCCCAAGAAAATTTCCACCATCTGGAAAGAAATGGAAATTGAAAGCATTGGCGAATTGCTGTATGCCTGCGAAGAAAACCGCTTGTTACTTTTTAAAGGGTTTGGTGAAAAAACACAGGCTAATGTAAAAGAGTCGATCGAATTTTTCCTGAAGCATAAAGATATTCATTTGTATGCCGATGTGGAAGCGTATGCACTGGCAGTTGACAACAACCTGCGTACGCATTTTACCGATCATAGGTTTGAACTAACGGGTGAGTTCAGACGACAGCTGGAAATCATACATCAGCTGGAATGGGTAACTACTGCACCGGTTACTGCATTACTGCCAGTATTCAGCAACCATAATTTTGAAATAAAAGAACAGAGCGATGTTTTGCTTTCGGTGAAAGGCCCGGAGAATATTACACTGCAGTTTCATGTAACTGCTGACGATACATTTGGCAGTACCTTGTTTCAAACATCAGCAGCTGAAGCATTTTTAAACGCTTGGGGCGAAGTACAACCTGCAGCTGAAGAACAAGTGTTGTTTGAAGAAAAAGGCATTGCTTACATCCCTTCCTGTTTGCGTGAAGAATATCATGCAGAACCCGTGACTG
>CAYMSG010000124.1:0-8762 GCA_964392955.1 uncultured Chitinophagaceae bacterium
TAAAACCAATCGTTGGTGTTACACTTGGATCATTGTTTTGTAATATCACCGGTATTGCATTGCTGCCATCAAATGCAACAGGTCGTCCGTTAGTCGTGGCAAAGCCGCTGTTATCGGGTGTACGTTGAAACGTATATTGCGGAAACGCCGGACTTTTTGCAACATACCAGTTTGTTACATCTAAAAACACATCCAATGTTAACCGTTTGAAATTCCATTTCTTGTCAATCCGCACATCACTGGCATTGAAAGCACCCAAGCGATTTTGATTCAATCTTGCATAATCAAGAATCCCTTCACCTGTACTGAGATAATTCTGCCGGCTTGCTGCTTCATTAAACGGTGTAAACGGAGCACCGCCCTGGTAACGAAACTTCAAACCAATCTCCCAGTTGCGTGGAAATTTATAACCCCATGTTACACTTAACAGATGCCGGTTGTCCCATGCACTCGACACATATTTACCATCCACACCACTGAATTGACTGATGAACAATGTATAACTGAACACAGCATAGAACCGCTTGGTTAATTTCTGTTGTGCAAAAAACTCAACACCGTAGGTGCGTCCTTTACCGGTACTCACAATATCTTCATTACCTAAAATATTAAAATCGCCGCCTTTGTTTGCCAGGTTAATTCCATCACGCACACTCACCGGCATATTACCATATTGTTTATAGAAACCTTCAATGGTAAAACGTGTTGTATTCTTTGGTAGATATTCAAATCCCACTACATAATGATCGCTGCGGAGGTATTTTGCATCTCTGTTTACGTAGTCGCTGTTATTATTCTGAAAACCGAGAATGGTGTAAGGTGCTAAACGATAGTACCGACCCACACTTGCATTCACTGTCCATTGATCGCTCAACACATAACTCAATCCGACACGTGGACTGAATGTTTGAAACAGATTCATTCCTTCATCCGTAAAGGTATTTCCATCCATGCGCACACCAACATTCACACCCAGACGGTCATCGAAGAAACGTTTGCCTGCCTGCACAAATCCACCCAACTTTACAAAGCTTTTCGATGTATTGAAGTTTGCTTTCACTTCGGGTTGTACCAGGTTTCCTAATGTATCTCTCACTTCAGCCCGGATACGTGCAAACCCTTCGTTACTGAATTGCGGATTTTGTACCACGGCCCCATAACTCAGCTTCCATCCATTCAAGGTTTGATTAACATCAAACCGTAATTTGTTTTCAGTTTCATTCGATGTAACATCTAAAGATTGCTGTGCAGGAGTAGGGTTGAGGTTGTCTTCAAAGCGTGTAATACTGTTATTGAATGCATTCCGGCTAATGGCCAGATTCCAGAAACCGTTTTTGATGTTTCGTTTTAATGCAGCGCCTACGGTATAGTTCCACTGGTTGATGTTAGGGTTGCTGTTGAGGATGTATAATTTTTCCGGCGTTGCTTCTGATGGTGCTGCAAAACTGAATTCATCAATAGCACCAACACCTAACAACGTCAATGTTGTTTTTTTATCGAACTGATGCGTCACTTTGTATTGAAAATCCCAGTAGTTGGGACGGATGGGAAGATCCAGCGCCTGAAATAAAAACTGCAGATAACTTCTCCGTGCACTTGCAAGAAAGGTTGTTTTCTTGTTATTGCTCAACGGCCCTTCCAATGTGGCAGCAAGCTCTGTTGCACTCAAACGCACATTACCTTGTACACGATTGCTGTTACCCCGTTTTTGTTTGAATTCAAACACACTGCTGAGTGCATTATCAAAACGGGCATCAAAGGCAGATGAACTGAGTTTCACATCTTCAATAAAACTCACATTCAAAATACCGGTTGGTCCGCCACCTGCGCCCTGTGTGGCAAAGTGATTGATCACGGGAATTTCAATTCCATCTAAATAAAACACATTTTCACCGGGTCCGCCACCTCGAATAATAATATCATTGCGGAAACCACCAACACTGCCGGCTGTTCCGCCAACGCCAGGCAACGTATTAATCACTCGACTGATATCAAAATTACCACCGGGGTTCGTTTTGATCTCTTCGGTCGTTAACCGTTGCACACTCAAAGGTGTTTCAAGGGTAGCTACTTTGGCTGTTCGTCTGCCGGTAACCGTTATTTCTCCAATGGATTTAATTTCTTCTTCCAGCTCAACGGTAACATTGGTTTCATTGCCGGACGTGAGGACAATGTTATAAAGCGTATATGTTTTGTATCCAACTTTACTGAAGACGATGTTATACGATTTGGGGTCGATATTGCTGATACGGAAACGACCCAGCGAATCTGTAACCGAACCAAATTCGGTGTTTTCCACTTTAACGGACACTGCATCTAAGGGAAGCTGCGTTGATTTGTCTGAAACGGTACCGGCAATAATACCTTTATTTTGAGCAAAAACAGGGCAGGCCGATAATGTGATAAGGAGTAGGCTAAAGAAGTATCTGTTCATACGTGTTATATTCCGCTTGTGTAAAACAAGGATACAGCTAAATTGTTTAATTTAACTTGACGAACTTTTTAAAAACTATTGCACATGAGAAAATTCTTCTTTTGTATTTTGCTTTCAGCTCCGCTGTTCAGCATCGCCCAGTCCAAAAAGCCGCTCGACCATTCGGTGTACGATCGCTGGCAAAGTGTACAGGGTGCCCAGATCAGCGATGATGGGAAATGGGTTGTTTATATGGTAAACCCACAGGAAGGTGACGGTGACCTCGTGATTCAATCAACCGATGGCTTATACAAAAAAACTGTTGCCCGTGGTTACAGTTCTCTTATTACGAACGACAACAGGTTTGTGATCTTCAAGATCCGTCCGTTGTTCAAAGACACCCGTGATGCACGAATCAAAAAGAAACGTCCTGATGAAATGCCCAAAGACAGTTTGGGTATTCTTGAATTGGGAAAAGAAGATGTGTGGAAAGTGGCACGTGTAAAAAGTTTCAAAACACCGGAAAAAGGAAATGGCTGGGTGGCCTATCATTTAGACAAGGCTTTACCAGAGCCGGCAAAACCTGCACCCAAACCTGATTCGCTTACGCAGATCAACAAAATGGTTTCAATGGCTGATTCGTTGATGCGTGTGGCCGATAGCTTAAAGAATAAAGCCAACGAAGCAAAAACAAAAGGATTAACGGTTTTGCAACCAGCACGAAACGGAAGCAGACCGGCAGCCCGACCAGCCGGTGAAACTGTTGAAGAAGGAACCGAACTCGTGGTACGCAATACACAAACCGGCGAAGAAAAAACATTCAAGCTGGTGAATGAATATTATTTCAGTGAAAACGGAAATACGCTCATCATTGAAACAAGTAAAAAGAATGGCGATACTTTAAGCAAGCCCGCTGTGCTTTGGATGAGTACTGCTACCGGAAAAGTAGATACTGTTTTTCGGGGTTTCAATGATGTAAAGAATTACGCCATTGATGCAGCAGGTACACAGGTTGCATTTGTGGCTGAACGTGACAGCGTAAGCAAAGCGTTGCGTAAGTTCTACAAACTCTGGTATTATAAAGCAGGAATGGATAGTGCCCGCTTACGTGTTGATCGTAACAGTGCCGGTGTACAATCAGGTCTTACAGTAAGCCCCGACTATCAAAACAAATTCAGTAAAAAAGGTGATCGCTTGTATGTTGGCCTGGCTCCGATCCGTCAGCCAAAAGATACATCGCTGGTTGATTTTGAAACAGCACGTTTAGATATCTGGCATTACAATGATGATCAGCTACAGCCGCAGCAACTGGTACAGCTGAATATGGAATTGCGCCGCAGTTACCTCGCCGTATTGCACGGCGATGCATCATCGGTTACCATGTTGAGCGATGCAAATTTAGATCGTGTTGTTACAACGGATGATGACGATGCAGATCTTGCAGTTGGTTTCAACAGCAAGCCTTACCGCAAGCAAAACCAGTGGGAGCAACATAACTACAGCGATGTGTACCTGGTGAATGTAAAAACAGGCGAACGTAAACTGATTGCAAAGAAAATACGCAGTGGTAACATTTCACCCAAAGGAAAATTTGTTGCTTGGTTCGATTGGAAAACACATCAGTATGTTGCGTATGATGCAGCAACCGGTAAAACAAATGTGTTGACGAAAGAGATTAAAGTGCCATTGTATGATGAGGACGATGATCATCCCGATGATCCGCCGCCACATGGTGTAATGGGCTGGCACGAAAACGATGCGGCATTATATGTGTACGACAAATTTGATATCTGGAAACTGGATCCAACAGGAATGGCAAAACCGGTTTGCATTACCAATGCCATAGGTCGTAAAAAACAATTGACGTTCCGTAACAGTGTCCTTGATCGTGAAGAACGTGCAGTGAAAGATGGACAACAACTACTGATGAGTGTATTTGACAACAAAGAGAAAGGTTATGGATTAATGACACACAAGCTGGGCAGCAACTTTGTACTGAACGAGTCGGTAGCAATTACCAATCCTGCTGTGATCAATGGAGGCAATGTACTGAAAGGCAAAAACAGCGATGTATTGGTCTATACAGCTATGACGCCGCAAATGAGTCCAAGTCTTTTTTCAACAACGCTGGGTAATGCACAGGATCACAAAGCAGCAAAACAATTAAGCTTCATCAATGAGCAGCAGAAAGACTACAACTGGTACACCGTAGAACTGCATAAATGGAAAATGTTTGATGGTAAAGAATCAGAAGGTTTGTTATTCAAGCCGGAGAATTTCGATCCCAACAAAAAATACCCGGTGATCTTTTATTTCTATGAGCGTAATGCAGATACACGTTACAGTTACCGTACACCTGCACCAAGTGCATCTACAGTAAACATTGCTTATTTCACCAGCAACGGTTACCTGGTTTTTGATCCAAACATTTATTACAAAGATGGTGAGCCGGGCGAAAGTGCATACAACTCTGTTGTAAGTGCGGGTAAATATCTCAGCAAAATGAAATTTGTTGACAGTACAAAGATGGCGATCCAGGGTCAGAGCTGGGGTGGTTACCAGGTGGCTTACCTCGTTACACGTACCAAAATGTTTGCAGCAGCAGGTGCTGGTGCGCCGGTTGCAAATATGTTCAGTGCATATGGTGGTATCCGCTGGGGTGCAGGTATCAGCCGGCAGTTCCAGTACGAGCGTTCGCAAACACGCCTGGGTGCAACACCATGGCAGCGCCCGGATCTTTACACCAAAAACTCACCGCTGTTTAAAGCAGATAAAGTAACTACTCCGATCCTGTTAATGCATAACGATAAAGATGGTGCAGTACCCTGGTACCAGAGTATTGAATTCTTTACAGCGTTACGTCGCCTCGATAAGAAAGCATGGTTCCTGCAATACAACGATGAAGATCACAACCTGGTTGAACGCAGAAACCGGAAAGATCTTTCTGTTCGTTTAAGTCAGTTCTTTGATCATTACCTGAAAGGTGCACCCATGCCGGTATGGATGAAAGAAGGTGTTCCTGCAGTAAACAAGGGGATCGACTGGGGATTTGATATAAAGTAAAAGCATAAAGTTTTCAATAAAAAGCCGGTTGTAATAACCGGCTTTTCTTTTATCTTGTTCCACATCAACTGACCAGCCATGTTTCCAAAGCTGAAACTTTCGTACACTACTTCAGTAACAATCCTGTTTTTTCTTGTTGCTGTTGAAATACTCTTTACTACTTTTTTACGATCGGTGTTTCTATCGCCGGTGACGAACGGAGTTTTCCTGTTTGTGATCTCGTTACTGATCGGATTATATCCATTTCTCACCACAACAGAAGCACCTGAAACAGCACATGGGTTGAGTCGTCAATCGCAACAGTTCAGAAGTTATGGGTGGTGGTTCTTTGTGGCATTGAGCTTTGTTTTCTGGGCCCGTTATCTGCATTTATATCCTGTTGATGTAAAGGATTCGGATGTAATACCGCATATTGAAATCCTTGTTAAACGAAATAGCCAGAATACCTACCCTTACCAGATGATAACAGATTGGGGATACGAAGCATTTCCAACATATTTGCCATTCACATGGTGGCCTTTTCATCTCACTGAATTTATGATGATCGATTACCGTTACCTGGTTTTCGGAAGCTGGTTAGTTGTGCTGTTTATTTTTTCAAAGCAGTTTGAAGAAGATAACAATGCAGACAGATCGGATTTTTTTCTTTTTCTTTTATTACAGTTATTTTTTTGGGGTTACCTGTTTGCATCTGATCTTTCATTGATGCGTACTGTTGAATTAATGATCGGTTCGTATTATGCCTTCTTTTTGTTTGCACTTTAAAAAAGGAAATGGTGGATAATTGCCGGCACACTGCTGCTTGTGGTTTTATCCCGCTACTCAATAGTACTCTGGTTGCCGTTTCTGGTATTACTGCTGGCAATAAAAGATGGTGTGCCTTCTGTTTTCAAATGGATAGGCGCTGTTGTAACAGGCGTATTTTTTTTATACGTTGTTCCATTTCTTTTAAAAGATGTCAGTATTTTTTTGAAAGGACTTCAAACTTATTCAAATGCTGCAATCAGTGAATGGAGCGGACAAACATGGCAAACGCCCGGCGACAAACCATTTCAATTATTTCGTGGCACCGGGTTGGCTGCTTGGTTTTACAACCGCTCAACCGGTACCGTTGAAGAGAAACTGGAAACATTTAAGACCATCCACTTGGTACTCTCACTCAGCACTGTGTTGTTATTAGCAGTTTGGTATTGGTTGTTTGGTAAAAAGCAGCGTTTATACATTCCGTTAGTGGCGGCGGCAGCTTTAAAAATTTACTTCGTTGTTTTTTATGGCTTTGTACTTATTCCGTATGTGTACCTTTACATTGTTCCCTTGATCAGCTCAATATTTGTGTTGTACTACATCAGGCAGCAGTCAAGAATTTCACAAATCTCCGTTTAGCAATTGGCAGAAACGTTTCTTCAACCGGGTAGGAGAGGTTTGTTTCAATACTATACACAGCCGGGTTTGGCAGTTCTGTTTTATTCCGAATCAGTTCACCTTTGATGCTTTCGTAGGTGTTCACAAGATTACTCATCCACGAATCAATAAAACTTGTTTTCAGTGTTCGGTATTGTTCATCGTGCCGCTCAAAAAAACTGAGACGGTACTGATACACTTTGGTTTGCTTCTCAGTCGTGCTTCGTAAAAACAAATAACCTTCTGTTGTGTCAAGTGGAAGAAGTCCAATAGGAGCAATGGAAATACTCTGTTCCACCATTTCATAAATCTCCGTGCCATTGCTGATAGTCGATTTCATTTTGTCGATCGAATAATGCATGATCGTTTCCAGTTCCTGCATCAACTCATCGTCTTCGATCATCTGTTCATATAACAACTGCAGTTTCTCAATTTGTATCCCTGTCAGTTTTTTCGGAAACTGCTCCTGCAGGTATTTTTTATTTTCACGGAAAGCAACCAGGTTATTATAGTGGAAGATCACATCCGCCAGTTGCGGATAGAGTTTGGCTTCGTTGAAATATTTGTTTACTTCTTGTAAGTAGGCGAGCAATGTATATTTCTTCAGCTCAAAATCAATAAAGCCATCGGCAAACCAGGTTTCGGATAAAGTCTTCATACGTGAGAGGTTTACTGGGTTTTTGTTCCTTAAATTTACAAAACACATTTAAAAATTAAAAACCTTGTTTCATGTCAATCATCACAAAACCAAACGTATCATCAATTTTAACGATTGCTTTATGTCTTGTTCTTTTCAGTTCCTGCAGCCGCAACATCTATTATATTGTACGCCATGCTGAAAAAGCAGCAGCCAATGCGAATATGAGCAGCGATGTACCTTTATCAGCAGAAGGTGAGCAACGGGCACAAAACCTCAAAACATTATTGCAGAACAACACATTCACCGCTATTTTTTCTACTCCTTATATCCGCACAAAATCAACTGTACAACCATTGAGTGATGCAAAAGGAATCCCGGTACAACTGTATTCGCCAAGAGATAGCGCTGATCAATTTATTAACCGTGTAAAAGCTATCAGAAAAGGCGACGTATTGATCGTTGGTCATTCAAATACTGTTGACGACCTGGTGAATAAAATGATGGGGCAATCGCTCTTAACGGATCTTCCTGAAACAGAATACAACAATCTGTTTCTCATCAAGCGAAAAGGAAAGAAATACACATTTGAACGTACAACATTTTAACTGTTCGATAAAAGAAAATCCCGGTTCAGGTGAACCGGGATTTTCTTTTTATTATTCTATGCAATTACAAATCTCTGTCGGGATTGAAATTCTGCAATTCATTTGCAACTGCTGTAAGGAAAGTTGCACCAAGGCTTCCATCAACAATCCGGTGATCGTAACTCATACTTAAGTACATCATGTGGCGAATGGCAATACTGTCGCCATGTGGTGTTTCAATCACCACCGGGCGTTTCTTAATAGCGCCAACAGCTAATACGGCCACTTGGGGTTGATTGATGATCGGTGTGCCCATCAAACTTCCAAAAGTTCCAACATTGGTTAATGTAAACGTACCGCCGGTTGTATCATCGGCTTTTAATTTCCCATTTCGTGCACTATCGGCCAAACCATTAACCTGTTTGGTTAACCCAACCAGGTTTAACTGATCTGCATTTTTGATCACGGGTACAATTAAGTTACCACTTGGTAAAGCCGTAGCCATACCAATATTAATATCTTTCTTTACAATGATGCGGTCGCCATCAACAGAACTGTTGATCAATGGATATTTCTTGATGCACTTCACAATGGCTTCAATAAACAACGGTGTAAAAGTAATTTTTGTTCCTTCCCGCTTTTCAAACTCTTTCTTCATTTT
>CAYMSG010000125.1:0-8648 GCA_964392955.1 uncultured Chitinophagaceae bacterium
ATTCAGGAATCTCTTCTTTGCGACAGGTACCAACGCTCAGTCGATACCAGGGCGTAGTTCGTTCTGCACCAAATTCATAAAAAGGAACTATAGCCAGCTTGGCTTCATCGAGTAAGTATTGAGTTACGTCCGCTTGTGTTTGCAGAACAGTACCATCCGCTTTTTTCTTTCCTACCAGATCCACTTTAATAGTCAGATAAATGGCACCCTGTGGTGCAATTACATCCACATTGAACCCATCGTTTTTGAGTTGCAGGAAACCTTTGGAAATTTCTTCCAGGCGATAAAAAATTTCCTGCTTGAAGTTGACGAGGTAACGATCGATGTTTTCTTTCTGTAATAAATATTTTGCGGTTGCTTTCTGTTCAGCCATGGGTGCCCACGCTCCCACATGTGAAAGAATGGCTTTCATTTTTGCAATGATCAACTCCGGACCAAGTGCCCAGCCAACACGTACACCCGTTGCCGCAAACACTTTACTGATACCATCTACAAACACAGTAATATCCCGCATCGCCGGACGAAGTGAAACAGGATTGTAATGCACATTATCACCAAAGGTTAAGGTCCAGTACATCTGATCGAACATCAGGAATAATTTCTTTTCCCCTTCTGCACGTGTATTGTTTTCTTCAAGAATCAGGTCACAGATCTTCTCCAGTTCTTCTTTTTGGAACATGGTACCTGTTGGGTTTTGTGGCGTACACAAACACAACAAGGTGGCTCCTTTCAGATGAGGTTTGATCTCATCGGCCGTAGGCATAAAATTGTTTGCCGGGGTTGCTTCGATCAACACATGTTCAGCATCGGTGAAATGTGCATAGTGATTGTTGTTCCACGAAGGTGCTGCATAAATCACTTTATCACCCTTATCAACCAGTGCACGGAAAATCGAATAAATCAACGGACGGCCACCGGCAGCAATTTGTATTTCATTCACCCCATACTCCAATCCTTCACGCTCTTTTAAAAATTGTGATACACTTTGACGCAATTCTAATATTCCCTCTGCGGCCGGGTAGGTGGTGAAATGATGTTTGTAGGCAGCAATGATCTCATCTTCCAGCTCTTGCGGGATAGGAAACACACTGCTGTCGAAATCGCCGATGGTGAAATTGTAAATATGTTCCCCCTGGCGCATACGCTCTTTGATCTGGTTACCCAGTTTCACAATTTCGGAACCTACCAATGTTTCAGCAAGATGGGAAAGCTTCATACTTCAGTTTTAAGAAAGCGCAAAAGTAGGATAAGACCATTAAAAACGATCAACTGTTCGTTTTTTACGAAACCCGGGCTTTTTATTCTTCGATCCGCTCCAAACAGCCATATTCTTTTTTCAGCAGATCATCGTAGGCATCTGCTTTTTGAAACAACTGAAGGAATAATTGCTCGCCGTTTTCCTGCGCCAGATCCAGGTCGTAGATAATTCGACTGAGAACGATGTTCTGATTTACACAACTCAACACCAATCCTTTGTTGTGATAATTTTCGTGCAACAAAAATTCGTATAGCGGTTTTATTTTAGAGGTATCGTTGGGCAGTAAGCACAAATACGCATCGCTGGCAATAAAATAATTTTCCGGATTGTACCGGATGATGATCTTGGCGCTGCCTTCTTTTACACTCCAGGTGTTTACACCTTCACGTGCCAGCTTAATATCTTTCCCCAATGCTTTGAGAATGTTTTCAATGGTTTTGCCAACACCCACCGGTTCGTATTCTTCTTTCGGCATTTCGGGCAGTTTTACTTCTGTACCACAGGAGGGACAATATTTTCCACTGTCTAAATTTTCAGGCAATACCAAAAATTCGCAGGCATGGCAACGGGTTGATGGCTGGCCTTTGTAAGGCGCATAGATCTGTAACGCTGTTCGCAGATATTGTTCCGGCAATGCAAAACCAAGATTATCGCCTCCCCGAATAATAAATGTATTTACACCAATGATTTCCCCGTTCATGTTCACCAGCGGACCACCACTGTTACCCGGGTTGATGGCCGCATCGATCTGGATATACTTTAATCCTTCCCGTACACGATCAACTTTTGAAATAACACCTTGTGTGGCTGTATAATTTAAACCATAGGGGTGACCAATAGCAATAACCGGATCTCCGTCTTTTAAACGGTCATACTCGCCCAGCGTAATGGAGGGCAAATCCAATTCAGCAGGCGGCTGAAGAAATGCAAGATCATGTTTGCGATCGGTGTACCAAACACGGCTCAATGCTTTTTCAAATTGTTTGCCGGCAATGGTTACCTCTGCATTGCCATCGATTACATGGTTGTTGGTAACAATGAGATCATACTGCTTTAAATAAAAGCCCGTACCTGTGCCCGTTTGTGTGGCAATCTGGATGATGGCATCTTTAAATGAATCAACTATCTCAACCGCTGATGGCATTGATTATTATTTGATATTAATGGTTTATTTGACTTCTGTATTCACAAACTCTACTTCTGCAGTAAACGATTGTGTAAAACTCAGCAGTGAATCATATTTCAGGTTTTCACTTTTGAAATTGATCTGCGGATATTTTTCTTTCCATTCATTGATGATCTGTTTGATCTTCTGTTCGATCAATTCACGGTTGAAACGGTTTCGTTCCGCATTGTACAGTTCTTCGGTAAAACCAAGCTCACGGAAAAAATCATCATACGATACTTTCATCAGTATGAGATACAGGTCGCTTACCGGTTTTGGCAGGCTGAAATTATATTGGCAATACGCCAAACCATATTCACTGATCTGTTGTGCAACGTAAGGATAATTGTTTTCCCGAAACCAAACCATGGCCTGGTTGGCAGCAAAAATGCTGTCGGCAATTATTTTTTGTGTTTGCGGTTGTGTAATGGCAAAGCTGTGCTTGCTGCGGAAAAAACAGGGGAACACATCTTCCTTCGGCTTGTTCATAATCTTGAGAAAAGCCTGCAGCATTGCTTTGTTTTTTTCAGCAACCGGTTTTTCATCTTTCACAAAATAGAGCGTCACCAGGTCTTCCAGGTCGTACAACAAGCGGCCTTCCGGCACCAGTAAAAAATCGATCCGGTATGCCAGGTTGAGTAACAGGTAGGTGATGGCCGTACTCATTTTCTCTGCATCCAACGGTTCAACAACATCTGCTGTTTCTTTGATCCATTGCATCAGGTAGTTGTACTTGATCTCTTTTTCTGCGTCGGGAATTATTTCAATGTGTTCCGTATCGATGGGTTGCAGGTTTTGAAAATCCTGCAACAGCAGATCATCTTGTTTATCGGCCCTTGTTGCCAGTTCTTTAAACGCATAATACAGTTTGTTGGGATTGGCTGTGCTGATCTCCGTATCAAAACGCATGCAGAGCCGGTCGCCTTCCATGGCATACCGGGAATAATACAGGTTGAAGTTCTGTTCCAGCAACCGGCGCATCACCGGTACCGAAGGTTTTGCCATGCGGGCCAATGTTACTTCTGCGGTTAAACTGCTGTTGTTGTAACTGCCGCGTACCATTTTGCTGCCCTGGAAAAAATGAAACACGTTTTCTGCACCGTTACGGGAGGTCTGCACGTTTTGAATCGTATCGTCACGCAGGTAATCAAAAAATGCTTCAATGCTTTCGTGATGCCTGTTTTCTTTAAACAGGTTGTCGGCGTCGGCCCAACGTTTTGTTTTCAGCAACGTTTTGTTATTGTCGCTGTACCGTCCAAAACTGATGGGCGGAGCAACCGCTTCCGGGCTTTGTTTTTTCTTGACCCAATGAAATAACTTATCCAGCATTTGCAAGCATTGAATGAGTGCCGAATGTACGTCGATTTTGCCTGAAAGTTTTCCTGTTTTCCATGAACAGCAGCAGCGGCGAATCGTTTACTTTTTCTCCAAAACAAGTTGATAATTTAACCCTTATCTTGCAGCGGTAACAGGCAAAAATGCCTTACCTTCCCCGTTATTAAATTAAGAACAGCGTTATGAAGTTTATCGTTTCGTCATCGGCTTTACTGAAACAACTGCAGCAGATCAATGGTGTAATCAATGCCAACACGGTATTACCCATCCTGGAAGACTTTTTATTTGAGATCAATAAGAACAAACTCACCGTGGTTGCTACCGACCTGGAAACAGTGATGAAGATCCACATGGATATTGAAGCAAAAGACAATGGCCGTGTTTGTATTCCTGCACGCATCCTGATGGATACGCTCAAGAATTTACCGGATCAACCACTGACCTTTAACATTGACAAGAACTTTGGAATCGAAATTACCAGCGACAGTGGTAAGTATAAAGTAATGGGCGAAAACCCTGATAACTTTCCGAAAGAACCGGTGGCAGATGATACCACTTCGTTCAGCACTACTTCTTCGGCATTGGTTACAGCTATCAACAAAACCTTGTTTGCAGTGAGTAATGATGATCTGCGTCCTGCCATGACAGGTGTGTATTTCGAACTTGATAAAAAGGGATTGACTTTTGTTGCAACAGATGCACATCGTTTGGTGCGTTACAAACGTACTGATGTAAGTTGCCCCAAGAGTGAAAACTTCATTGTTCCCAAAAAGCCATTGAACTTATTAAAGACAGCATTGCCCGATAATGCAGATGAGATCACCATTTCATACAACAGCAATCATCTGTTTGTGGTGCATGGTACAACCGAACTGGTGTGCCGGTTGATCGATGCCCGATTCCCTGATTACAAAGTGGTGATCCCAGCCGATAACCCGTACAGCATGATCGCCGGCCGCAATGAGCTGGCTGGTGCATTGCGTCGTGTAAGTGTGTTCAGTAACAAGAGCACCAACCAGGTAGTGTTAAGCATCAGCGGAAGCCAGTTGCAACTCGCTGCACAGGATGTGGACTTTAGTTTTGAAGGAAACGAACGCATGAAATGCCAGTACGATGGTGAAGACATGCAGATTGCTTTCAACGCTAAATTTTTAGTGGAGATGTTGAATGCTGTTGAAACCGACGAAGTAAAAATGGAACTCAGCACTGCAACCAAAGCCGGACTTATTAAACCAACCGAGCAAAACGAAGGTGAAGATGTATTGATGCTGGTAATGCCGTTGATGTTGAATCAATAAGGTCCTGAGCGAAGTCGAAGGAAGCTTGTGAAGCATCGAGCGTAGTCGAGATGCGAACAAAAGAATATAGAAACCAATACTAACGATAAAAGTCCCGCTTGCAAGAGCGGGATTTTTTATTAAATTGATAATATGCACAACATTTTAAAAGAGATTTCCGAAAGAGCCATCTTATTAAATGAGTTTGAGTTTCATGACGCAAACGCTCAAACTAAATGGTTGGGAACTGATGCTGCCAATAAAAACGAAATCGCAAAAACTGAAAAAAGACTTCAAATAAAACTTCCGGATGATTATATAAATTTTATTTCCAGCACTAACGGATTTCCTGCTGTCTCTAACATTGGTGTTACGTTTTTACCAATCGAAAAAATTGATTACCTGAAAAATCTTGATATTTCTTTAATAGAAATATGGTCTGAGTTTGAAGAATTGAAAGAAATAAGTTTGGCGCTTGAAAATTCTATTCTAATAGGCGGTTTAGAAGAGGAACAATCTTTTTTATTAATTCCTCCCTATGGCAAACATAAAAAATGGCGTTATTGGTATTTTGCCGCATGGCTCCCAGGTGAACAGCCATATAAAAGCCTCAATGGGTATTTTCAGAAAGAATTAAAGCTCCTTAAAAAGGCAACAAAAGGATTAAAAATTCCAAAGCCGAAACCAGTAATTGATTATACTCTTCGAGATTATATATTTCAGTGTGAATGGGAAAAGGCTCTTTTGCTTTCCGAAGAGCTCTTTAGTAATCAAATAGTTTATCCTTATTGTGATAGTTTACTTGATTTATTGAAGCTCTATCTTATTTGTAGTTCAAAAATGAACATGTATGATGAGGCAGAGAAATATTTTCAGCAATTAATTACAAATACAGGATTGGAAATAAACGAAAACGATATTTTGCCTGCCTTTAAAAACGCCGCCAATCAAAAAAAACCAATAGCTACCAGATTAGATAATTATCAATATTATCCGAAAGACAAAAATATAACCTCAAGGGAATTAGAGCAACAAATAAGCGAATTCAGAAAAGATTTAGTAAAACCAAATAATTCTCCGGATAGAGTAAATTATGAACTATACTTTTTATTTGAATATGGAGACAGCGAGGATTTTATTAAAAAATACGAGGTTAATATTGAACTTGTATCTTTCGAGCAGCACTTAAGGGCCGCATCAATTTATTCCCTATCCAATAAGAAAATTCAATCGAAGGAATCGGTTATTCAATATTGGAATCAGATGTTTAAGTATAGACCATTTGAACCATTTTTCAATAGTAATATTTTAGAAACCATGGATGAAGATTTTTTAAAAAATGCATACTTTAAATATCAATGAGCTACACCCTCCTCAACACATATGACAATTACATTGATGCCAATCTTCATCTGATGCAACTCCAGGAAGAAGGCATCAACTGCTGGCTCAAAGATGAACATACGGTCACCATCGATCCTATCTTAACCAATGCCATTGGCGGCATTAAACTGATGGTGCATGAAACACAATCCGAACGGGCGGCCGACCTCTTGCGCAGCATCATCAATAAAGCCAAAGCCAACAAAGCCTGTCCGCATTGCGGCTCATTGAATGTGGAATACATTGTCAGCAACCGGAAACCATCCAATATTTTCAGCGCCATCTTTACCTTTCTGCTGGGCGACCTGGCCATCGGCGCACAAAAGATCTACCGCTGTTTTGATTGCGGGAAAGAATTTGAAGAAGTGAAAGACGCTTCGTCGCAGGTCCCGTCGGACGAAATCGTGAAAGAAAGTAATTCGTAAGCTGCAGAGGTTTGAAACAGCTAAACATTTTTTCTCTATCCATCAAAGCCTTCGTAACTTTTGAACGAAATCGAACGCCATGTGGAATCAAATCCTGGAACATTTTCAAACGCTTGAACAACGTCCGTTGGAACGGATGGCAATTTTAGTAGGTGGCCTCTTACTGTTCTGGATCATTGAAGGTGCTATTCCGTTGTTTCCGCTCAAATACAAAAAAACAAAACTGCGCCATGCAGGGGTCAATTTTGTATTCACTGTTATTCATCTCATCATCCATACATTCCTTGCTGTTTTAATTGTAGGCTTGAGCGATTGGTGTGCCGATGCAGCGTTTGGTATAGTCTATTGGACCAATGCCAGCATTTTGGCCAGCATTTTCATCGGTGTTTTTGCGCTCGACTTCAGCAGCTGGCTGGTGCATTTGGTGATGCACAAAGTACCGCTGTTGTGGCGGTTCCATCTCATCCATCATAGCGATACCAATGTAGATGTAACAACGGGTCTTCGCCACCATCCCGGCGACAGTTTGTTGAGAGGTATTTTCTTTTTACTGCTCATTTTTATTTCCGGCGCACCCATGTACAGTGTTATGATCTACCAAACACTGGTGGTGCTGGCCACAGCCTTTACCCACGCCAACATCAGCCTGCCGGTAAAACTGGACAAAGCGCTGAGCTGGTTTCTCATTTCACCCAATATGCACAAAGTGCACCATCACTGGAAACAACCCTATACCGACAGTAATTATGGTGCCGTGTTCTCCATCTGGGACCGGCTGCTGGGCACCTTCTCCAGCCTCGATATTAAACAGGTACGCTATGGCCTCGACCGTTATTTTCCTGAAGAAAAGGACGAGGATGTACTGACGCTGATGAAAAAGCCGTTCGGTAAACTGGAGAAATAACTTTTATTCCAACGATTCTAGTAGAAGAGTTTCTTTTTTATTATCAAGACTATTTTTGCCAACCTGGTAACAATAGCTTGCTGCTGGAAAGAATAGAATAATAATACCACCAGCTATTTTTACACCAGTTTTGTTGATCGATGTTGCGAATACTTTTTTCTTATTATTTTCAGAGGCGTACTTAATTAAAGACTTTAATTTACCGGGGTTATCAAAAAATAAATTACTCCATTTTACTTCCAAAACCCATTTTGGTTTCTGAGACGGTTCCGTCATGATCATATCTACTTCTCCAGAGTTCCATGCGGCATAATGTAAAGGCACATTACCCCAATGCATCCACTGAGAAAAAATAGCGGTTTCAACCATAGAACCCATCATTTGTTCATCAGTGTATTTTATAGGGGCAAATAGAGCACAGCGCATGGAAGGATTCGTTAAGTAGATTTTAAACCTTGCTGCACGCAAAAACCTTTTTGTATTGATTCCGACTGGGTAAATAACTTTTATCAAATAAGCTGCTTCAAGATATTCAATATACTTTTTTATTGTTTGCTTATCAACACCAGATTGTTTACTTAGTTCTTCAAGGTTAAATTCATTACCGGTATTGTATGCTATAACATTAAATAGAGCATTCAACTCTTGCACATCTCTTATTCCATAGAGACTTGGTAAATCTCTTAATAACACTTTATCAATAATATCATTTCTAATATATTGACCAGGGTCAGACTGGATTTGAGGATTAAAAACAACCTCCGGATAACCGCCATAGTTTATATAATCAATAAAATGTTTATTAAATAGTTCGTAATCGGTTGAACCAATAAAGGAAAAACTTCCCCAATTGTCATCTTCAATACTAATCTTGTTTAATAATTTTTCTTCCCCCTTAAGA
>CAYMSG010000126.1:0-8640 GCA_964392955.1 uncultured Chitinophagaceae bacterium
CTACGGGTGGTATTTTTATTCACTTTCTGCTGAAGCATGAAGCCTCCTCCATCATGGATATTGCACAACAGCATTGGGTGTATGGTTTGCTGCTGGGCATTATTGCGACTGTACTACCCTCCTATTTCGTTGCCGGTGGCACCAAGCAGATCGGCAGTAACAATGTGGCGATTATTTCCAGTATTGGCCCGGTATCTACCATACTGCAGGCCTGGTGGTTCCTTGGCGAAAGGATTCATTGGTCGCAGATTGTTGGTACCGTACTGGTAATTGCAGGCATTTTGATCCTGGGGTTGAAAAAGCAAACAAAATGATTTGATGCTGGTCTTTGCTGTGCCCTTTCCGGCTTGCGGATCAAAAAAAATTTGATGAGGTCGGGCAGGCCCTTTACATTTGCAGCCCTGAATCCTGATACTGTCGGGATATGATGCCCAGGTGGCGAAATTGGTAGACGCACTGTGTTCAGGTCGCAGCGTTCGCAAGGATGTGCTGGTTCGAATCCAGTCCTGGGCACCAACAACAAAAAGCGATTCAATTGAATCGCTTTTTTATTTCTGTTTTACCGCTTCTAATCGTGCCGCATACCCTTCGCCACACGAAACAAATGCAACACATAGGGAAACAAAGCATCCATCGTTTCTGCTGCGCCTTTGGTTGAACCAGGTAAGGTGATGACCAATGAATTGCCGATGAAACCTGCCACACCTCTCGATAACATGGCATACGGCGTGCGTTGCTGACCATAGTTCCGTGCAGCTTCCATCATGCCGGGAATTTCTCTGTCGAGTAAGGGTTGAATTGCTTCAGGAGTAATATCACGAGGCGAAAGACCAGTACCGCCGGTGAAGAGAATTAAATTGAATCCTTCTTCGCTGTATTGTTTTGCTTTTGATTGTATGGCAGCCATCTCATCGGGAATAATGTCGTACACTGCTGCTTTGAGTTGATGCTGCTCCAGCTTTTGCAGAATGGCTTTACCGCTGCTGTCTTCTTTGGTACCTGCTGCCACAGAATCGGAACAAACAATAACTGCGGTACGGATGCTTTCTTTCAGCTCATCTTTGAAATCTGTTTTGCCACCCTTCTTACTTTCAAGTTTGATGGAAGAAATCTCCACACCTTTGTCTAAGGGCTTCAGCATATCATACATGGTTAATGCAGTGATGGCTGCACCGTGCATGGCTTCCACTTCCACACCTGTCTTATAGATCGTATGCACTTCAACTGAAATGAGAATACTTAATCCATCGATTGTATGTTTGATGGAAGCAAACTCCACCGGCAACGGATGACAATCGGGAATCACATCACTTGTTTTTTTGATGGCGAATAAACCTGCTGCACGTGAAAATTCAAACACATCACCTTTTGGTACTTTCTTGTTTTGAATGGCATCAATGGTTTCCAGTTTGGAAACAGTGAGGGTTGCCGATGCAATTGCTTCACGTAAGGTTGTTGATTTATGTGTAATGTCGACCATTGTTTATTGATTTACTTTCCATTGATGTGTTTCATCTTCGAATAACTCTTTTCCCCAAACCGGCAGTTCTTTTTTGATGCGTTCCACCACTTCGTTGCAGGCATCAATGGCTGCACGGCGATGTGCAGAGGAAGTAAACACGAACAAACAGATTTCCCCTGCAGCCACTATACCCAAACTGTGATGCACATGCATACAGGTGAGTTCATATTTTGCAAATGTTTCTTCACGAATCACATGCATCTTTTCTAAAGCCAGTTCTTCATACGTTGTGTATTCAATAGCGGCTACTTTCTTTTCATCAATTAGGTCTGCCCTCACCTGTCCTAAGAAAATGCTATGCCCACCGATGTTTGTTTTGCTGCTGTGTTTCGCAATACTGTCTGCAATAAATGCTGGAGCAATAGCTCCTTGCGTAAATATATTCTTGGGTTTTCGTTCCATTACACAGTTTGTTTTTGTTGCTGTATCCATTGCTGAATACCACCTTTTAAACTATAGATCTTTTTCGAAGTGCCGAAAAATTCTTCCAGCTGTTTAGCCGCTGCTGCACTCCGTTTACCAGATAAACAAAATACAACAATCGTATCTTCTGTTAACCAGGCTGTATGTTTTTGCAGACTGGTCAACGGAATCTGCATGTGACTGAATTCTGTTATAACAGGCTGTTCATCTTTTTCCCGAACATCCACGATGGCCGCTTTGCCTTCCGCAATCAATTCATTAAAAGTAGTTTCATCAATTTCATTGATCAATGTTGCTGTGCCGCACAGCCATTCATAATCTGTTTGCTGTAATGCTTCAATTGTTGCAGGAATGAGCGATAAGGTTGCTGCACGTTTGCTCAACTCCAGTTCATAGGTTTGGTTGTTGAGTGTGTTGTATGTAAATAATTTGTTGACCAGCAACACACCTGTTCCGGTGATGAGTTTAATGGTTTCATTCGCCATAATACTTCCGATGATGCCCGGCAATACACCTAACACACCTGCTTCTGCACAGTTCAACACCTCACCTTCTTTTGGCGGATGGGGAAACAAGTCTCGGTAGTTAACGGATTGCTCAATATTGAATACAGCTACCTGTCCTTCGTATTGTGAAATGGCACCGTACACCAATGGCTTGTTCAACAACACACAGGCATCATTCACTAAATAACGGGTCGCAAAATTATCAGAGCCATCAACGATTACGTCAAATGCAGAAAGAATGGTTGCTGCATTTTTCGCTGTGAGTCGCTCGTTGTAAACGGTGAATCTTGTTTGCGGATTCAACTGCTGCAGTACTTCAACCGCACAATCCACTTTTGGCCGGCCGATCATCTGTACATTGTACAAAACCTGCCGATGCAGATTTGAAAGCGATACCACATCATCATCCACAATACCAATTGTACCTACACCTGCTGCAACAAGATACTGCAACACGGGACAACCCAATCCACCTGCACCGATGACCAATACAGAAGCCGACAACAGCTTTTGTTGTGCTTCGGCGCCAAATCCTTTAAGGATCAGTTGCCGTTGGTATCGATCATATAGTCGGTCGTTGTTCATGTTTATCCACCGGAGAAAGGAGGTAATAAAGCCACCGTGCAGTTATCTGTTAACGAAGTATTTTCTGTGATTGTTTTTTTGTCTACTGCTACAATATATTTCTCTGCTGCAAGAGCCGGGTACTGCAAACGCAGTTGTTCCAGCAATTCATCCGTTGAGGTTACATTATTCAGTACAAGCGAACTGCCTGCAATGTCAACCAGTTTTCCAAAAAACAAAACCTCCACACGCATCCTTATAATTTTAAACAACAAATTTAAACCAACTCAGGTTACCAATAGTTTTACGGCAGCAATTAATAAAACCGTCGCCAGTAAATATTTCAGAGCACCTTGCTTTACTTTCATCGAGCCATAATACGCACCGGCCAGACCGCCAACAAAAGCAATGATGACATACAGGTACATATCAGTTGTAAAATGAATCCCCTTTGTTAACTGTCCTGCCAACCCTGAGAGCGAGTTGACAAAGATGAACAGTGCACTGATGGCGGCTGTCTGTTTCATATTGGCCCAATGCAGCAGCAACAGAATCGGCGACAAAATAATACCACCTCCGATACCGATCAGTCCGGACAGGAATCCGATCACAACCCCAATGAAAATGGCTAAAGGCAGCGAATATTGCTTCTGTTCTTCTACTTCCACTTTGTTAAAAAAGAAAAACCGGATAACGGGCAACAACAATAAGCAACCCAATATCTGTTTGTAAATGGAAGCATCAATCGTTATTAATCCACCAATGAAAGCGAACGGAACGGACGCTAATGCAAACGGCAGAAATAATTTCATTCGAAAATATCCTCCCCGGTAAAACTGAATGAACGATGTAAGTGAAACAAACAAATTCAGCAGCAATGCAGTTGGCTTCATTACATCGGGCGCAATGCTGAAGATGGCCATCAATGCCAAATAGCCACTGGCACCGCCATGCCCTACCGATGCATATAAAAATGCAACAAGAAACAAGAGGATATAAAACAGGTAAATAAAATCCATAGCAATTATGCAGGCAGTAAATGAATGGTTACCGGATCGTTTGTTTTGAATTCGTCATTCTCTCCATCGAGCACCAGCAAACAATTGGCTGTTGCAAAGGAATTGAGTTTGTATGATTCCTGTGCTGTTAATGGCAAAACCGTTTGTCCATCGAAATAGGCTTTTTGAAAATGCGTAAGTCCAGGTGGCTTTATGCAATCTTTCGCCAAGACAGTTTGCACAGTCTTTAATTGGAAGGGGCGTTTTGTTTGCAGCGACAATGCTTCCGTTACATATTCATAAAAACAGGTAAGCACTGATGAAGGATTACCCGGTAAGCCGAACACTAACTTGTTATCTTTCGTACCAAAGAACAAAGGTTTACCCGGCCGTTGTTTTATTTTATGAAACTGTTGAACTACTCCGCATTTTCTTGCCGCCTGTATTACAAAATCATAATCGCCTACACTTACACCACCTGTTAATAATACAAGATCACTTTCATGCAACGCCTGTTGCAGGATTGCTGTTAATACTTCAGGATCATCTTCTGCTTTGTAAATACGATGAACAGGCAGATGCAGCGATTCCAATGCGGCTGTTAAACCAAACGAATTGGATTCATACACTTGTCCGTACAACAATGGCTTGCCCGGCTCCTGCAATTCGTTGCCGGTAAGAATAATGCTGATCACAGGATCAGGAATGACGGATACTGCTGTAACACCAATCCCTGCTAAAAAACCAATAGCTGCTGCAGTAAGCAAGCTTCCTTTCGGCAAAGCCAACTCTCCTGCTTTGATTTCAGAACCTATCGGACGGACATTGCTGTTGCGTTGCAGTTTATCATCTTCAATGATCAACACACCGTTTTCTGTTCTTACTTTTTCCTGCATCACCACGGTATCTGCTCCTGCAGGTACAGGTGCGCCGGTAAAAATGCGGATGGCTTTTCCGGTGGTTAATTCAACAGTTGATGAACTTCCTGCAGCCATTTCTCCTTCGATGATCAATTCTTTCTGAATATCATCAAAGGCAAATGCATAGCCATCCATCGCTGATTGCGGAAAGGCAGGAATATCAACTGTTGCAACTACATCTGCCGCCAGTACTTTTCCTCTTGCCTGTAACAACGGAACTGTAACTGGATGTAATGCTGTTACAGTTGTTGAAATAATATGTTTTGCTTCTGCTACGGAAATCACTTTTTTAGGGTTTAGGGTATAAGCTGTAAGGTTTAAGGAAAACGATTCAAGACTTCTATCATCTCTATGTTATCAGGCTGGCAGGTGTAAAGTGGGGTGCTTTCTTCCTCACGCCTTAAACCCTCCACCTTTCGCCTTTTCATAGTCTTCCACTGTATCGATATCTATCTCTCCTTTCGGAAAAGGAACAAACGCTGTTTCTTTTTGATATTTTCGAACCAGGCTTTTCGCTCCTGTATCCCCAGTTAATTTCATCAGCTCAGGAAAGAAACGTTTGCTAAACAACACCGGTGTTCCAAAAGTAGTTCCATATTTACTTGCAACAATGTTGTGCTGTTCTTTTTTGTTTAGTTCCATCAACTCATTTAATAAGTCGGCGGTTACAAACGGCTGATCGGCGACCATGAAAACAGTTGCTTCAACTTCCGGATTCAATTTCACCAACGTTTGTAAACCGAAGCGGATGCTGGAAGCCATTCCTTCTTCCCATGCATCATTCACAACTACTGCAGCAGTTGTTTCTTTTAATTCCTGTTTGATGATCTCTGCATTTGCCCCTACTATAACAACAACATGCATTGCATCGGATGCGAGTGCTGTATCAATCGCATGTTGCAACAGCTTTGAACCGGCAAAATCCAATAATTGTTTCGGAGAACCTAAGCGTGACGATGCACCTGCAGCGAGTAGTATAACTCCGGTATGATTGCTATGCATTTGTTCATTTGCCATTACTGCCTGCTTTCTGGAATTCCAATTCATTGCGGGTATGAATACTGACAGAACGGTTCTTTAAAAAGCCACCGGCACGTTCTGCAAACACAGATTTTATTTCTGCCAAAACAGACAATGCAATTTCTTCAGCTGCTTCTGCGCCTATGTCGAGACCAATTGGCCCGTGAATCGTTGCCCGTTGTTCATTCGTTATGGTGATGCCTTCTTTTTTTAGTTCATCGAACATGCGCTCCAAACGCTTCTTTGGCCCGAGTGTGCCGATATACCGGCAGTTGATCTGCAGCAGCTGCTTCATCATTGCCAGATCATACTTGTAATTATGTGTCATCAATACAAATACAGTCCAATCATCGGGCGAAAGTTGGTTGATGATCTCTTCAGGCTTTCCTGTAAACAATTGTTGAACACCTGGAAAACGTTGCGCATTGGCATGTGTGGATCGGCCATCTGCAACGGTGATCTGCCAACCCAATACTTTTGTCATTTCAACCAATGGGAATGCATCATTACCAGCACCAACAATAACAAGTGAAACAGCAGGCTGTACCAATTCAACAAAAGCGGTTAATTCAAATGCTGCATATTCTTTAAAGGAAGAAGTACCTGCACTTAAAACAGTTGCGGCATCGGCTTGAATATGTGTGAGCAAACCTGCATCATCAATCTTCGCCAATGAAGTTTCTGTATCAAGAAAGAAACAGGTGCCGGGCTGCTGAGCATGAAAGTTATTGAGAGAGAACAAGGTAACGATAACGGTTTCCCGTCTGTACAACTGCGAACGTTCCAATAAAGCGATGGGATTATTTTCGTCAGCAGCATCAATCGGTTCAAACAAAATATGTACAATACCATTGCAACCCAACTGCACACCAAACTCAACATCTTCATCATCCATCGAATTGTAGGTAACGAGTTTGTTTTGGTTTTGATGAATCGCCAGCAATGCTTTTCGTAATGCATCACCTTCTAAACATCCACCGCTGATGGCACCGGTCATCCGTCCATCTTCTTCTACCAGCATGCGTGCACCCGGTCGGCGGTAAGAAGAACCTTCCACATAAACTACCGTTGCCAACGCAGATTTCTTTCCCTTCTGCGTTGCCTCTTTGTATGCTGCAATTATTTCATTGATCTCTTTTGTCATGTTTTTGCAAATACATTACCGGTTACCAATACCGAATTAGTATTTCTGATAATTTTTCGAAGGTGCTTTCAACCCTGCCTGGATTTCAGTTGGTAAAATTGCAGGTGCTTTATTCCCCCAGGAATTACGGACATAGTTCAACACATCTGATACCTGTTGATTGCTAAGCTGAACACCGGGCATTTCACTGTTATACTCCACACCGTTTACTTTCATGGGACCTCGTACACCCTGCAACACCACTTTGATCAACCGGTTTTTATCTTTCAGGTAATCCGATTTCGCCAATGGCGGAAACACTTCTGCAATGCCTTCTCCTTCGGGCAAATGACAGGATGCACATTGTGCCGTATAGATCGCTTCGCCACGGGCCATACTCGCTTTCAAATCAAAACTCTGGTTAAACGAAAGCAGTATGACAGCAACTGCTGAAATCATAAAAGTTACAATTATCGTTTTCATTTTTGTGTGCTGTTTTAATTCATGTTCAGGCAAACCTACTGCTGTCTGCTGATTTAAAAAATTAGTTTATGCTTTTTCTGAAAGCTGGTTTACCATAATTCGTTCAAACCTATGCTGCTGAATCACAGCTTTCCCTTCAACAAAAAAACAATACATCTTCTTACAAAACGCATCCTATCCTCCAATCCCGATCATACTCCGGTTATGAATTGCATCGGCATTGATGTGTTCAAAGTCGGCAGTGAATTGACCGCCGAGTTCTTTTGCTTTGGAGCTAATGTTTTGCTGGATGAGTTCAGTTACATCTACTCCTGTACGCAAAGCCGTTAACAGATCCATTTCTTGTTCGGCAAACAAACAGTTTTTCATTTTACCATCGGCCGTTAACCGCATGCGGTTACAGCTGCTGCAGAAAGGCGCACTCATGGTACTGATCACCGAAAATGTTCCTGCATGACCGGGAACGATATAACCTTTCGCCGTATCATGTGCTTCATTCTTCAATGGAAGAAAAGAATATTGCTGCTCCACTACCTGTAAGATCTGTTGCCAGGTAAAAACCTGGTTACTTGTCCAACGGTTACCGCTGAACGGCATGAACTCGATGAAACGGACATGCACAGGTGTGTCTTTCGTCAAGGCAATAAAATCGTTGATCTCACCATCGTTCAAACCTTTCATGACCACCACATTTACTTTTACATGAAAGTTGCGGCGGATGAGCAGTTGAATATTATTGTACACCTGTTGAAACTGATCTCTTCTGGTGAGATGCTGAAAAGTGGCAGCCTGCAATGTATCAAGACTTACGTTGAGTGAATGCACACCTGCCTCTTCCAATACATCGATATACTCATGTAAACGTGTACCGTTGGTCGTGAGCGTGAGTTTCACCGGCAGTTTGCCCAAACGACGGATGATATCCGCAGCATCCTTGCGTACCAATGGTTCGCCACCGGTTAAGCGGATCTTATTGACCCCCAGCTGCACAAATGTCTTTGCCAATGATTCAATTTCATCCGCCTGCATCAGGTGTGATTGCCTGGTAAACTCATAATCTTCCTCCGGCATACAATAAAAA
>CAYMSG010000127.1:0-8628 GCA_964392955.1 uncultured Chitinophagaceae bacterium
AATTTGCGTTTGCTGTCGCCTGATTGGAAACTCATTACTTCGTTCTGCTTTGGCAGGTTGTTAAACATGAGAAGGCTGTGTTGCAAGTAAGTTTGTGCAACGGCAAGGGCTGTATTAAAATCTTCATCGGTGCAAAAAACTGTGTCGGTAACTTCTCCGTTCTCAAACTTGCGGAGTGCTGAAAATATCATGCAAAGCCTGAACATGATTAAGCCTAAACGGTACACAATGCCTGAAGCCTCCTCACTGGTAAAAATGGTCACTTCCGAAAGGATGCCTGAAAAGGTAGTGTTTAAAACCTGCCATTGTTCGGGCTGTAATTGTACCACTGTTGGCGACTGTTCCAAAAAGCCAATCATGTCTAACACAGATTGAGAAAGTGCCTCAAAATGGTCATTGAAAACAATGGTGTGGCTCTGTGGTGAAGGGTCTTGCCAAACAATTTCATTTTTGAAAGCATAGAACAGGAAGCGGCTGAATAAGCCGTCTTCTGCTGATGCAATCAGCTTGGGAGCTTGTGCCGGAGTGCCTGACAAGGCAACGGCTAAACGTGGCTCGTTGATTTCAATGTACTCATTATTGGTTTTACGGGTCAGGGTAATTTTCTCGTGGTGGAAGGCAGCCCGCAGGGCTGGCGAATAGTCGCCCCAATCTTGCTTTTTTGCTCCACTCATGGTATCAGCTTCAGTTTCGCAAATGATGCCTTGCCCATCGTTATTTTGCAGGTGTTCAATCATCCTGGAATGTGAACTGTCGGCAGGAATGAAAACGATTTTGAAAGGTGGTTCATTCGGTTTTTCGGGTGCAGGTTCTCCTTTCTTTCTGTTGCGTTGGAGTTCCTTGTAATCCACCATTTCAGCATCATGCTTTTTCTGGGCTTCTCTGCTTGCACCTAATACCTGTTGATGGTATTTGTCAGCCAATCGTTTTGCGTTCTTTAAAACGCCCTTTCCGCTTGCAGCAGGGGCAATGATAAAAGTGTATAGATGCGGATGCACTCTTTCCTGAAAATAGATGCCTGTTACTTTTGGAAGGCAACCGCTAATGATTGCAATTGCACCAGTGAAGAACACATCTCTTTTCCGCTTGTCGGAAAAGGCAATTGAGCCTTCTTTAAGGATATTGGGCAAAGCCTCATAGACTTCATCAGGAATTGTTGGAGTGGTCTTTAAATAGTCCTCTAAAGGGTCTTCATCTTCCGCCTGTGTATTGGGTTTTGCAGGTTGCAACTTTGCAGACTTTGCAAACTTTGCAAATTCTCCTGCATGGTGGGTGTAGGCACTTTTTACCGCTTCAAGAATTTCTCTTTCAGGTAGGTCAAAATGCTGTGAACATAAAAGTTCAGTATCGGACTGCGATATACCAGCTCTGTTGCAATTAGAAGCAAGCAGATAAATAAAATTGTTTCTGTTTCCATCTGTGTATGATGCTTTTTGATTTGTGAATTGAATTTGTTGATTGAAAAGGAATGCAGCGTTCAGATTTGTATCAGGTAAATCCTGCATCACTGGTGCTGTGGGTTGCTGCTTTTGCTTAACCTCTTGCTTGCTGATAATTTCCTGTACTTGTACTTTGAATTTCTCATTGTAAATATTCTTGTACAGTCCAGGGTGATAACTCACAAAGCAAAGCCGGGTAATGTCCTTGCAGCTTGGGTCTGCCTTCAAACCTGTCGCTTCTTCGTAATACTTCTGCACTTGTAAATAAGCAATGTCGTGCTGTTCAATGTCTGTATCTATTTCAACAAACACTTTTAAACCGTTACCGCTTGGGCTGATAAAGCATAAGAAGGTATAAGGGATTTCGGAAATGACTTTAAAGGCTGTATTGAGTTGTTCAGGTGTCAGCTTATCAAAATCTAAATGCACAAAACCGCTGTACATTTCAATAAACTGCATTTGCCTTTTCTCAGTGAATACTGCGGATGGAGTGAATGCCAACAGTTGCTTTTTTTTGTTGGCAGCTTCTTCCGTTTTGCCTTGCTCCAGTAAAGCCCTGATTTCTTCTACCTCTGCTTTGTATTTGCCGGACGCAATATCATTACCGATAAGCAGCAATGATTTCTTTTCCACCGGCACGGTGAAGTTTTTAAATATCGTACATGATGCCATTGTTCTGTTCTTTCAATTAATTAAAAAAATCTACTTGCTGCGTTTGTTGCGGATTACATAGTCAGTTGCCAACTGGTCAATTTCATCGGCTGCTGATTGGCGGTTACGTTGTAACCAGTTATCCAACTCCTCCCGTTTGAAGTAGAGTTTTTTACCCTGCGGACAGAAATGGGGAATGTGCTTTGTACTTGTGAGCTTGTACAAATGCGATGGACTTACATCTAAATATTTGCAAGCCTCATTAAAGTTCAGGACTGTTTTTTGTAACAGGTTTTGCTCATCCAGCTTGTTAGCGATTTCGGTGAGCTTGTCTAAGATTAATTCTTCGTGTGCCATCTTTTTTAAATTTTTATATTGATGGCACAAACCTCCTAAATGCTTGAGGGGCAAAGGTTAAGGGGTTAACCCCTTACTCAGATTACTGAATAATCTTAATGTTTTTTATTGCAGTTGTTTGAAAATCTTGTCAATGTTTGCACTCTCCTTTGGCTCAATTTTATTCTTTGAACTACTTGCCGAAAGGTTGTTTGCTTTTATCAATGTATCCTTCTTAGAATAGAAGATTTTTGATTTCTCAATGTTTGCCAATGTGAGGCTATTGAAGTAAGGCATAAACTTGTCTATGCAATAACGGAAATGCTTTGTTTCGCACCCTAATTGAATTTTAACTGCTCCGGGTAAAATACTTTTTGCTGTAAAGGCTTTTATAAGTTCGTCTGCACTGGTAACATCTTCATTGAGTAGGTCTATCTGATAGCACAATTGATTTACAACCGTAGTAAGTTTTGCAACATCATCTTTGAAGCCAAAGCAAACAGTATTTTGATTACCGTTGTCCTCTGTATTGCCTTCTACATCTGCATCAGGCTTTCCGATATACTCTATTTGTTGAACTGCGGAAATAGGTAATTCCAAATCCAATAAGTAAAAATCATCCAGTGAAACGGTTTGCTGAAGCTGGGTTTCAAATGCTTTCTGGATGCTGAAATAAAGCAGTATCAATGAATGTTTAAGGTAATGCAAAGCAAAGTGAATATGATTGCTGCTTTCAGTGGGTGTTGTAGTAAAGCCCTGTTCCTGTAATTCGGCTGCGGTTTGTTTGGCTAAGACTTTTATGTCGTTAAGGATTTTGCCAACCTGATACTGTATGTCAACTAAATCTGAAAGGGTTGCTGCTTGCAGCAACACAGCATTGTAAACACGAAGTGTTTCTGCTGTTATTACGAAGTAATAAAAATTCGTCACCGGGTCTTTGTAACTCGGTAAATCTGTTTTGTATTGCAAAGGCTGCAAGGGGTCTTTAGTATTAGCAGCAACAGGCAGAAGTTTTTGAAGGGTGGGAAAGTCTGTAAGTAATGCTGTGATATGCTTATGCAAATCTGCATTGGTTACTGGTGAAGCTGCTTTTGCAGCTTTCACCAATTCAACAAACCGCCTTGTATTGGTGGTGTCAAGTTTCCACGGCTTTAAAGTACCGTGCATTATACTGTCTAATATTTTTACCTCCATTACTATAAATCTATTTTGATGCGGTTTGCAGCTTCTTTCTTTTTATGGTCAATCACCTTTGCATAAATCTCTGTTGTCTTTAAATGCTTATGCCCTAACATTTTTGATACTGTGTAAATATCACTACCTAAAGTTAGTTGTAATGTTGCGTAGGTGTGCCTTGCACAGTGAAAGGTGATTGTCTTGCTTATCCCTGCTCTCATTGCCCACTGCTGCAACCGCAGGTTGTGCCAGGCTGAATATTTCAACCCTATAAAAACTCTTTCTTTTGGTTCGCCTCTTTCACCTAACAAACCGAAAGCCTGTTCAGAAATGGGTAATGTTTCAGAGCCTTTTGTTTTCTTTTGGGTGTAGCGGATGTAATGCCCGATTTCATCAGAGTATTGCAGCTCCATCCATGTGAGTTTTTGAATATCACTCCAACGCAAACCAGTTAAGGCACTGAACAAGAAAGCTGTTTTCATTTGTGGTATATCGCATTCAGCTTTAGCCATTGCCTGTAATTCTTCTTGTGTCAAAAATTCTCTTTCCGGTTCACCTGCTTTTATTCCTTCAATAGTATCGCATGGGTTACGCTGTATGATTTCATCTTTTAAAGCCTGTTTTAATGCTGCCCTTACTTTATTGAAATAAGAGCTTTGCGAATTTTGGGAAAGTGGCTGATTGGCTGGGGTACGGGCTTGCTTCATCAAGTATTCTTTGAAACCTTCTAACCATGCTTTATCCACTTGGGTAAATGTTACATCATGCTTGCAATACTTCTTCATGTGTTTTAGCACACTATCCCAATTGCCATAGTTGCCCTGACTGTCTTTCCTCTCTTCCATGAGGTATTCAAAGTAGCGAAGGAAACTGCCTTTCATCTTGCCCTGGTCTTGGAAACCATAAATGCCATTCTGCAACTCCAAATGTCTTTTGCTGCGGATGGCTTCTGCAAGTGCTAAGTTCTTACGGTTTTCTTCCTTCTGTTCCTTTGTCAGTTTACCTTTCTCCGGGCCGGGATAAAGTGTAAGCTGTAAATGTTCATAGTTGCGTTTGCCTTGATGGTAGTAGTCAAGGTATAAAGTGATTTTATCACCTTTGAGCCGTTGGCGAAGTGTTACTTTCATTCTTTCAGTTATTTAAAAAGATTATTAATTTCTGTTCTTGGAATGATAGTACGACTGCCCAACTTGGAAGCCTTTAAACTCCCTGCATCAATCAACCTATAAATGGTCCATCTGCTGGCTCCGATTAACTGGCAAGTTTCCTTTACACTCAGGAACTCCTTTTGGGTAACAATGGGGTTGAATGGTTTCTGCTCATTCTCTTTCTGAATTACAGCTTCAACCTTTGCATTTCTTGCCCTCTGTTTGTAGGCTGCACTTGCACAACGATGGGAACAACATTTAGTTGTTGTCTTCTGTGCAATGAATTTTTTGCCGCAGTGCTGACAGGTTTTTTCTACTTTAATCGTACTACTCATTTTGTTGCTCTTTGTGGCTAACTGTTGCAAGGTGTAGCTGTGTGTAGCATCATTTCACCACTTACTGAATTTTTGTTGCTCGGAAACATGAGCAACAAATCAGGGCAACAATTAGGCAACAAATATAAGTAAAAAAGAGTAGTTTGGCAACAAATAAAAGAAGGGAAAATCAGTTAAAACCTATGAAAAACAAGCATTTAGAAAACAAAGGAAATATAATTACTTTCCTAACTAATATCTACCTCACTTCCCAAACGTCGAATTCTTCCACGCACTCATCATCCGTATTCCTTTCTCCTCATCTACATACATGATGTTAACGGTAAGTTCTTTGTCAGCAAATGGGCGGCTGTACATAAACAACCGGATCACCATATTATTCGGCAAACCGATACTGATCCGGAATTTTTGAAACAACAAACCGGCAATCAGTTCTTCCGACGAAGCGGTATCAATAGTGCCGTTGGGAATTTGCTCTTTGAAGGTTTCGTACAGTATTTCATTAACGCCGCGGAAATAAGCAGGATAATCAGGATCGGCAATGGAATCGTAGGGTTGTTGGTTGGCTTCAAAATAATTCATGTCGTCGTACTTCACTACAAAAAGGGTAGTGGCATTGCTTTCTATTTTCTCGCCGAATGTTTTCTCAATTGCTTCTGCACCTTTTTGTTCCAGCCTGTTCCATTCCTGCTCCGATACAACACTTGTTCCGGGCGGAATCATGATGCGCCAGTTAAATGCTTTGTAGTGAAATTCTTTTCCTGCTTCCACCTGTGCTGAGGCAGTTGCTGTTACAATAAAAAGTAAAATCGAAAAAATGGTTTGCTTGGTCATAGATGCTTTATGCATTGTTGGTTAAATGCTCTTGATGGTAGAATGCCCTTGTTGGTCGCCTGACCAACAAGGGATTTATATTTTATTTTATAAAACTCTTGCTCACTACCAGCTCTTTACTTCCTGCTGTATACGTATAAAATCCTTCGCCGCTTTTTGCACCCAGCTTACCGGCAGTAACCATGTTCACCAGCAACGGACAAGGTGCATATTTCGGATTGCCGAAACCATCGTGCAATACACGCAGTATGGCAAGGCACACATCCAGCCCGATAAAATCAGCTAACTGCAATGGTCCCATGGGGTGAGCCATGCCCAGCTTCATTACCGTATCAATTTCTTCCACACCGGCCACGCCTTCATGCAAACTGCAAATGGCTTCGTTGATCATCGGCATCAGAATACGGTTGGCAATAAAGCCGGGATAATCATTGACCACACAAGGAATTTTTCCCAATTGTTTGCTTAATTCAACAATGCTATCGGTTACTTCTTTTTTTGTAGCATAGCCATTAATGATCTCTACCAACTTCATTACCGGTACTGGATTCATAAAGTGCATGCCGATCACCATCTCCGGGCGTTTGGTAACGGCTGCAATTTTTGTAATAGAGATCGATGATGTGTTGGTGGCCAAAATACAACCGGCGGGAGCTGCTTTATCGATCTCTTCAAAAATTTCAAGTTTCAGTTCTACATTTTCTGTTGCTGCTTCCACAATCAGTTCAGCATCGCTTACACCTTGCAACAGGTCGTGGGTAGTGGTAATGTTTTTTAACGTGCTTTGCTTTTGCTCTTCGGTGAGGGTTCCTTTTGCGATCTGTCGGTCGAGATTTTTTTGGATACTTTCCAACGCCTTGATCAACTGACCTGGATTTACATCGATCAACGTTACATTAAATCCTGTTTGGGCAAATACGTGTGCAATCCCATTTCCCATGGTGCCTGCACCAACTACGGCAATAGTTTTCATCTTTCAATCTGTTTTGTATTTTGTAAAATCGAAAATCGGAAGTGGAAAATCGAAACTGTCAACTTCCCGGCAATCGTTCAGCGAAAGTCGATAGTATTCATCAAACTAAAAAATTATGAGTCAGCAATTAAACGGCCGTATAAAGCATTTGCAGGAAGGATGATTAAAATGTGTAAAGAAGTTTCTCACTGAAAAATGGAAGATTTTGTTGTAACACGAGTTGTTGGTTCAGCTGCATCAGCTGAACAGAAAGCAGGTTGTACGTTCGGTTTTCAACGTTTCACACTTAGTTTTTCTTCTTGAAATCGCCCCGTTTCCAGGCTTGTATAAATTCATTCCAGGCAACCGGGTTAAAGATGTTCTGCGGCCTGAACTGTCCGTTGTAGTATTGCGATTGTGCGTATTGCCGCTGTACATTCCGGGAGCTTTCGCCACCATCATTTGGCAACGACTGTTGTAAAATTCGTGATTGGGCTGTGCGGGTATTTTGTCGGGCTATTTCAATTTTATCAGCAGGCACATCGGCAGTCACAAATTCACGTTCAAATTGTTCACGCCGCGGACGGGCTTTGATAATGGTAGCGGGTAAATAAACTGTATCAACCACCATCAGTTGAATTACACTGAATGAATTGCCTTCAATATTAGCCGGGATCACTACTTCTTTTGCTTTGAAACCAACATAGGTAAAATCAATAATATCACCTTTCAACACCACAATACTAAACACGCCTTGTTCATTGGTAAACGTTCCCCGGTTTTGATTGCGGAGTTTTACTGTAACACCGGGCAATCCACGAAGACTGTCGGCTGTCATTACCACACCATACAACTGTACCACCGAATCTTTGAACGATTCAAACTGCGCTTTAACGGCAAAAGGTGCAAGCAATACAAACAGGAGTCCAAGGAGTAGAATTTTCTTCATCTGCTTCAAAAATAAGCCAAAACATGATTTGCCTCATTATTTGAAAGCGATCAATGGCTAAATTTGCGGTTCAATTCACTTTTTTAACAAATAATAAGAATACGATAATGACAAAGGAACAAGTGCTGCAGGCGTTGAGTAATGTACAGGAGCCCGATCTTGGTAAAGACCTTGTTACGTTGAATATGATCAAGGATATTGTGATTGAAGGTAAAACAGTATCCTTCACCATTGTATTAACCACACCTGCCTGTCCTATGAAAGATATGATGGGCCATGCGGCTACCAATGCCATTCATTTATTGGTAGATAAAGAAGCAGTGGTAATGGTGAACTTTACATCCAATACAACCAGCAACCGGAAAGATGCAAAATCGGTATTGCCTAACGTAAAAAATATTATTGCCGTGGTGAGCGGAAAAGGTGGTGTAGGGAAAAGCACAGTAAGTGCAAACCTTGCCATTGCATTGGCACAAGGCGGTGCCAAAGTGGGTTTGATGGATGCGGATATTTACGGACCCAGTGTACCGATCATGTTTGGTGTGCGGGGCGAACGTCCAAAGATGACAGAAGTGAATGGCAAAGCAATGATTGTACCGATGGAGAAATACGGTATTAAATTCATGAGTATTGGTTTGCTGGTGAATGAAAAAGATGCCATTGTTTGGCGTGGACCAATGGCCAGTAGTGCCATCCGTCAGTTTGTAACAGATGTAATGTGGGAAGAGCTGGATTATTTGGTGATTGATATGCCGCCGGGTACAGGTGATATTCATTTAACATTGGTGCAAACAGTTCCTGTAACAGG
>CAYMSG010000128.1:0-8624 GCA_964392955.1 uncultured Chitinophagaceae bacterium
CTGATGTTGGTATTCACATTGTAGTTGTACACTTTGCCCGGTAGCATTTCTTTTTCATTGTGCTGCGGTAAAGCGTTTAACAGGTCAACGGTAATAAACGGGAATTCGTCAGCTTTCAATGCTTTGTGCATATCCCGGTTCATCACATTGTTTCTGCAGCTCAGTAATTTAGTTTTAACGAGGAGTTTTGCATTCTTAAACCTGATGAGTCGGGTGGAGGGATTGATCTCGCCTTCGAGAATGGCGGGTTGAAACTTGTCTTTACAATCGCACTTGAAGGTATTCACGTTGGTTGAGCCGAGGAGAAAGAGTTGACTTTTTTCATCAATATGGTACGCCAGTCTGATAGGAGTGATCTTATCAGTTGAAAGCATGAAGAGCGATACTATGAATAACAGACGTAACATGATGGTTAAAATGAACAAAGCCCCGTTTGTACAACAGGGCTTTGTTAGTTTGTGCAATTAGAATCCTACCACTGCCTGGATAACCACTCCTTTGAAGTTACCACCGTTCAGTATATTTCCTGTTGCATATCCTTTATAATTCTGGTTTACATATTCACCTTTCATCAAGATGTTTTTAGTTAAGAACCAGCCTGCGCCAAATGCTACACGATCAATAGTTTGTTCAGTAGTTGCATTTACCAATTCGCCTTTTACCTGGTTGTAACGAACACCTAAGAAGAGGTTTTCTTTCGCACCGATTCTGTAGATACCATCAATTGCAAACTGGTTTACTTTACGTTTTGGAGTGCCGGCTACTTTTTCGTTGATAGTGCGGCCTTGTGCATTTTCGTAAGTTCCAAAGAGTTCAAAACCGTACGCTTTCAGCAATGCATTGAATTGTAAAGCAGTGATCTGGTTTGTAAAGTTGGGGCTGATTCTGCCTGATACAGGATTGTCTTTTGCAGTTGCTGAAGCACCTTCCATTACAAAGAAGTAGTTGCTGCCGGTACGGTCGCCTGCATACAATGTACTGCGGCCTGCGCTGCTGTTGTGATATACTGAACCTGCAAGTCTCATCCGTACGTTTTCAGTGAATTGATTGTCGTAGGCTAATTTACCAATTAAAGATGGATTGCGTTTGTAAGTTTGAGTAGTACTGCCAGGTTGCAAAGGAGCCTGTACACCACCGTTGATCAAACCATTGGTTGCACTAACCACACCGGTAAATCCGTTTTTGCGTAAGATCACTTCGGCACCGATTTCAGTTGCAAAAGCATCCATGATATAGTTTTCAATAAAGGGATTGTAGAGGGTTTGTCCACCATCTGATCTGCGGAAGTGTTGATCACCATAGTTTACCTCCATGTGTCCCACTTTCAGGGTTACTACTTTGAAGATATCGTCCCATACTTTTCCTTTGAACGGAACTTTATCGAACTGGATGTAACCACCTTTTACCCAGGCTTCGTTGTGGCGACGGGCAGACAGATAAGTAACGAGGTTCAATGCGATACCATCTGCCAGTTGCACATCAATATTCAGGTTGGCCTGTGCCAGGTTAAAGCCGGATTTCAAACGGGGATACAATGCGGTGCTTCCTGCAGTGTTAGAATGTTTCAATGATTGAAACTGTTGTGTAAAACCTGCACCGATGCGAACTTTTAAACCATCGAAAGAAGTAGCGCTGTCTTTTGGTGATTCAAAAACATTAATACCACTTTGATCATACGGACGCCAGTTTTGAATTTTTGCCTGCTGAGCCTGCATAATTACTGGTGACAGGAGGAGTGCAACTACAGTTGCTTTTCTCAGACAGTTTGTAAGGAAAGGTTTCATATTTGTTTGTTTAATTATTGTTTAAAATTGTTTGCTGATTATGCTTTTTTAAGAATTACGTCGTAAACAAGTGTTACTTCATCGCCCACTTTCATAGCGCCTAACATAAAGCTGGGAGGTTTGATGCCGTGGTTGCTCATCAGTATTTTCCGGGTTCCTTTTACTTCAATATCTCCATTTGCCAGTGTTTTGATTCGTAAGGTTAAATCGGTTGGTTTTGTAACACCACCCAGAGTATGATTACCGCTGATGTTCATGATGGTCTCGGCTCCGTTTTGTTGAACACTCAATACTTTGGTAAATACATAAGTGATTTCAGGGAACTTGTCTGCTTTTAACGTACTGTGTGTGCGGCCATCCATCAGATCAGAGTCTTTTGTACTCTTCAATGATTTAGTTTGCACTTTTACAGTGGCGGCATTAATTTTTTCAAGCGTTGTGTTGTTCAAGGCAAAATCACCGGTTACAATTACACTTGTGGCTTTTGAACTCCAGTCGTGCATATTCGAAGTTCCGTTAACAGTTAACTGGAATGATTTGG
This sequence comes from uncultured Chitinophagaceae bacterium, assembly GCA_964392955.1. Classification (GTDB taxonomy): domain Bacteria; phylum Bacteroidota; class Bacteroidia; order Chitinophagales; family Chitinophagaceae; genus Lacibacter. The sequence goes on from CAYMSG010000128.1 coordinate 2,326, forward strand.
TGCTGTATTTGGTTTGTGCATTTACTGAAACTGCCAGTAACATTACGGCGAGAAACAGAAAGATTGATTGGCGTATCATAATTTGTTGTTTAATTGTTTCGTGTTCAAATTGACTCCACAAATATTGGAAGGAAGAGATTGGTGCAGAATGACCTTATGCAGTGTTTCGAGTGACTTGTGTCACATGTGCAAGTGACCGAGGTCAGGGTTGGCAGAAGTAAATTCTTGAAATGCTTTACTGTAAAGGGTTTCAGCGGAAGATTTTTGTGCTTATTTAAAATAAAAACGCCTGTAGTTGATATTCTACAGGCGTTATTTGAACTGAAATGAATTATTGTTCTTTTAGTTGAACAGCATGATTACTTACGGTTAGTTGGTAGGCAGCCCCTACTTTTAAAGCAACGTTCTCTTTATCATGGCTTACAGGGAAGCCAAAACAAACAGGATATTTGTATTCGTTGATGAGTTCATGAATGATGTTGTACACTTTTTTTCCGAATGGGCGTTCGGTGTCCTGCATATCGGTAAAGCCACCGATGATTAAACCTGCAAGATCATTCAGTTTGCCGCTGCGCTTTAATTGATGCATCATACGGTCGATATTGTAATGTTGTTCGCCCACATCTTCTAAAAAAAGAATTTTTCCTTTTGTGTGGTAATCGCTTTTGGTGCCGATGAGATGTGCAATCAATGCAAGGTTACCACCTGCAAGTTCAGCCGTTGCTTTTCCGGCATGGTTCAGCCGATGTGGTTTACAAGTATATGTTGCTTTTTTTCCTTCCAGTGCAGCTTTGATGGATTGTACATATTTGTTTTTGTAACCTCCATCGTTAAACGCAGCTGCCATGGATGAATGCAGTGTAGCTATTTTATAATTCCGGTTGATATGTGCATGAAAGATAGTAATGTCACTAAAGCCAATGATCCATTTGGGATTTTTTTTGAATGCTGTAAAATCCAATTGATCAATGATGCGGCCAACACCATAACCGCCACGTCCGCAGAGAATGGCTTTTATTTCAGGTGCATCCAGCATGGCCTGGAATTCAATCAGTCGCTCTTCATCTGTTCCGCTGAAATAGGTTTTTGATTTGCTGCCCAGTGTTTTGCCAACCAATACCTCATACCCCCATTGTTGTAATACAGTAATACAGGTTTGCGCTTTTTCAAGAGGCATGTATCCTGCGGGACAGGTGATGGCAATGGTATCGCCTTTTTGTAAGTAGGGCGGCAGTTTCATCATAAAAAACTATTTTGAGCTAAATTAATCGAATGGTTTATTCTTTTTTACGGTTTGTTGCTGTACCTCTTGCTTTCATCGGTTGGATATTGTTTCAGTTGTTTGTAAAGAAAAAGCGTTTTCGTGATTTGCAAAATGATATTTTAACGATCACAGCATTTCTTATGATATGGGCATTGTTAATTTGGTTTGTCAGATCATAACTCCTGTAATAGTGTACCTGTTTTGGAAACCGACAGTTTGTGTTTTACCCCGCATTTCATTGCATAATTATTTTTCTGATGACCAACCGGGAAATCAAAGCAAACAGGGTAGTTGCAATCAGGAATTTTTTCCATTACAATCTCGTACAGGTTCTTTCCAAATTCTTCGGCAGGATCTTCGCTGGGTTTTATTTTGAAGCCGCCAACAATTAATCCGGCCAGATGATCGAGTTTGCCGCTGCGTTTTAAATTCCAGAACATACGGTCGATACTGTAGAGATACTCACCTGTATCTTCCACAAACAGAATTTTATTAGTTGTTCGTAAATCACTTTTACTGCCGGCAATTGATTCCAGTGTTTTCAAATTGCCACCCACCAATGTACCGCTTGCTGTCCCCAACCTGTTTTTCGCATGTGCGGGTGCAGTATATTTCATTGATATACCTTTTAACGCATCACGAATGGAGAGAATGGTTTCGATCTGGATTGGTTCAGCTTTGGTCCAATCATCAGGAAAACTGTTGCACATTTTAGAGTGGATGGAAGCAATGCCAAAGTTGCGGTTCAAATGGCAATGTAATACAGTTATATCACTAAAGCCGATCATCCACTTGGGATGAACTTTCATTTTTGAGAAATCCAATTGATCAATGATACGTACAAAACCATAACCACCTCTTGCGCAGAGAATGGCTTTTACTGTCGGGTCATCGATGAGTTGTTGAAAATCGGCAATACGTTCTGCATCGGTGCCGCCGAAGGTGAAATCCCGTTTACCAATACTGCTCCCGATCTTTACTTGAAAGCCCCAGCTTTCAATTTGTTGAATAGCGGGTTGAATTTCTTTTTCGGTGATATAGCCGGCAGGTGAAGTAATGCCGATGGTATCGCCTGCTTTTAAATAATGAGGTACAATAGAGGCTGCTTCTGTTTCTATTTCCGCAGCAAGCAATGGCAATCCGGCACCTGTTACCAATAATGATGAAATAAATTCCTGACGCTTCATTCCTAAAAATAAGAAATACTAATCAGGCAGAAAGGTTATAAATTCATCCTGTAAATCATCTGTTATGCGTTTCATACTTGTTATCGTTGCGTTGTTGTTTGGTGGAACTGTTCTTGCGCAGGCTCCTCCTGCACAGTTTGAAAAAAAAGAATACAACTATGCAGAGGGGAAAGTGCTTCCTTACCGTATTCTTTATCCGGAGAATTATGACAAATCAAAAAAGTATCCGCTTGTATTGTTCTTACATGGTGCAGGCGAGCGGGGTAACGATAATGAAAAGCAGTTGGTACATGGTTCAAAACTGTTTCTTGATGCTGCAAACAGAAAAAGGTTTCCTGCCATTGTTATTTTCCCGCAGTGCCCGGCCAATTCGTTTTGGGCATCCATAAAGATCGATACATCGGTGAGGCCACGTGTACTTGCGTTCGATTACACGGGTGAAGCCAACTGGCCATTAACAGCAGCCAACGAATTGGTGCATAAAATAGCAAGTGAAGAAGGGGTTGATGAACGACGCATTTATATTGCCGGTTTATCAATGGGTGGCATGGGTACGTTTGAGGCAGTTTACCGTAATCCAACATTGTATGCTGCTGCATTGCCCATTTGTGGTGGTGCCGATTTAAACAGTTATGGTAGCTGGACAGGGAAAACTCCTTTCTGGATTTTTCATGGCGATGCAGATCCGGTTGTTACGGTAAAGCTTTCGAGAGATGCAACTGAAAAACTCAAATCGATCAAAGCAAACGTGAAATACACAGAATATCCCGGTGTAAATCATAACAGTTGGGATAATGCTTTTGCCGAACCTGATTTTCTGAAGTGGATGTTTGGGCAGAAGAAGAAAAAATGATTGATTTCATCTTGTACTGAAGCCAATTCATCGGTTAGCTTCGCCGTTTCAGCAGGTTTGGGTGATGAGGCTGTTTATGGTACTTTTGCAATCCCCTGCTGCATAAGGTTGCCATCTGTACAAGAGTGCGACGCAACAGGTGATGAACAGAAATTCTAAAGACTACTACAAAATGAGTTTACCGAAACGATATTTAATTACGAGTGCGCTTCCTTATGCCAATGGTTTGAAACATGTGGGTCACCTGGCAGGTGCGTACATTCCGGCAGATATTTATACCCGTTACCTGCGTGCGCAAAAAAGAGATGTGGTGTTTGTGTGCGGCAGCGATGAGCATGGAACGGCTATTCCCATCCAGGCTACAAAAGAAGGTACAACGCCGAGAGCTATTATTGATAAGTACCACGAAGCCATGAAGCAGGACTTCGAAGACCTGAGCATGAGCTTTGATATTTACCACCGTACCAGTGAACCGATTCATCATGAAACGGCGCAGGAATTTTTTACTTACCTGCACGAGCGTGGCGAACTGGAAACAAAAGAAACCGAACAGTATTACGACGAAGAAGCGAAAACGTTTCTGGCCGATCGTTATATAAAAGGTACTTGTCCGAATTGCGGCAGCGACCGTGCATTTGGTGATCAATGTGAGAACTGCGGACGAACTTTAAGTCCGGATGAATTAATTAATCCGGTAAGTACACTCAGCGGTAAAGCACCGATTAAAAAGAAAACATCGCATTGGTATTTGCCACTTGGTAAGCACGAAGAATTTTTGCGTGAGTGGATTTTGAAAGAACACAAAGACGATTGGCGTGCAACAGTTGTTGGACAGTGCAAAAGTTGGATCGAAGGTGGTTTGCAATCAAGAGCAGTAACACGTGATCTGGATTGGGGTATTAAAGTGCCAGCCTCCCTAAATCCCTCCAAAGGAGGGACTTCAGACTCCGATGATTCAGACAATGCTTACAGCTATTTAACAGCAGATCCGTATACATACGGTTTACTGAAAGAGTTTGTAAAAGAACACCGAAGTAAACCGACGGATGCTGAGATCGCATTGTGGGAAATGTTGCGTGGGAAACAATTAGACGGATACAAATTCAGAAGGCAACACATAATTGGGAATTATATTGCTGACTTTGTTTGTTTACCGGCAAAACTGATTATTGAAGTTGATGGATTACTTCATCAGATACCGGAAAACAAAGTGAGCGATGAAGAAAGAACTGCAGAGTTAAAGAAACATGGTTTTGAAGTAATACGCTTCAATAATATAGAAGTTATAAATGAGCGTGAGAGAGTAGCCAATGAAATTCTTGCAGCAGTATCAAAACGGAAGGCTGAAATAGCAGCGGCTAAAATCCCTCCTTTGGAGGGTGGGGAGGCTGGAAAAGTGTTGTATGTGTGGTTTGATGCACCGATCGGTTATGTAAGTGCAACGAAACAATGGGCTATTGACAATAACAAAGAGTGGGAACCGTATTGGTACGATCAGGATACGAAGCTGGTGCATTTTATTGGCAAGGATAATATCGTCTTCCATTGCATCATCTTTCCCATCATGCTGAAACTGCATGGAAATATTTTGCCAACAAATGTTCCGGCCAACGAGTTTTTAAATCTGGAAGGCGATAAAATGAGTACCAGCCGCAACTGGAAACTCGACATGCGTGATTACATCAACGATTTTGTGAAGAAAGAAAACGGTGGCGGACAGGCTGTTGATATGCTTCGTTATTATTTAACACAAATTGCTCCTGAAACAAAAGACAGTGAGTTTATGTGGAAAGGTTTCCAGGATGCAGTGAACAGCGAACTGGGAAATATCTTCGGCAATTTTGTAAACCGTACATGGGTGCTGATGCACAAACTCTGCGGCGGTAAAGTACCGAAGCTGCATGAAGATGTGTTGGTTGAAGATGATAAATGGATCATCAGTGAAATAGAAAACGCAAAAACGAAAGTTGAAAGTCTGTTAGAAGAATACAAGTTCCGTGAAGCATTGTTTGAAGTGATTGATTTGAGCCGCAAGGGTAATCAATACATGCAAAAGAAGGAGCCTTGGATTGTTGCCAAACAGTTGGCAGAAAATCCGGAAGCACAAAAGAGCATCGATAATACCATGCATTTGTGTTTGCAGTTGAGTGCAAATCTTGCGATCCTCATCAACCCCTTCTTGCCAAACACAGCAAAGAAAATGTTGGGTATGATGAAAGTGGTGGAGAAAATGCTCGATTGGGAAAATGCAGGTAAGCTGAAATTGTTGAGCGTGGGTTATGCGTTACGTGCACCTGAACTGCTGTTCAGAAAAATAGAAGACGATGAGATCAAGTATCAAGTGGAGAAATTAAAAGCAGGTCTGAAGAAGGTTGAAGGTGAAGGGCAGAAGGCAGAAGCTGAAACCCCTATACCCTCAACCCCAAACCTTAAACCTTCTATTCAATTCGATGATTTCGCTAAAATCGATCTCAAAGTAGGAACGATTGTAACTGCTGAAAAAGTAGAAAAAGCTGATAAGTTGCTGAAGCTTTCCATTGATCTTGGTTTTGAAACCAGAACCATTGTAAGCGGTATTGCTTTGCATTTTGCGCCTGAAGATATTGTTGGGAAGCAGGTTGTAGTAGTAGCCAATCTTGCACCACGTAAAATGCGTGGCATTGAAAGCAATGGCATGATCCTGATGGCAGAAGATAAAGAAGGGAAATTGCATTTTGTAAAACCGGAAGCGGTGATTAATCCGGGCGCAGGAGTGAGTTAGTGCTAATACGATTAAAATCAGCCTGCATGCGGATTCGTAGATATCAAGTTGCTTTATGTTTCATATTTATTGCTTCTGTTCTGATACGGATCCCCAATTTTAACCGTCCGCTTTCAAAACACCATGAATTTAATGCCGCCATGGTATTGATTGGGATGGATCATTGGTCGGAAAACGGGGGAGCTTCTTCCACATTGTATTGTCCGGTATTAAATTACAACAATCCGGGTGATC
>CAYMSG010000129.1:0-1836 GCA_964392955.1 uncultured Chitinophagaceae bacterium
CACTTTTTCCATTTCCATTTTTCCCTTTGCACCCACAAATAAAATCTCAGCATTGGGTTGTTGTTTTATGATCGCATTTGCAATGGCGATAGCCGGAAAAATATGACCGCCCGTTCCTCCTCCTGCCAAAATGATCTTTACACTCATGCCGCTACTGCTTTTGCGTTTGCTGCGTCTCCTTCAGCTTCTTCCACATTTCTTGCTACACTTAAAATAATTCCGATGGATAAACAGGTAAACAGAAAACTGCTTCCACCCATACTTACCAATGGAAGTGTTACACCGGTAACCGGAAACAAACCCACATTCACCGCCATATTCGTCATGGCCTGTATCACCAATGTAAAACTCAGTGCCAATGCCAGGAATGCACCGAATGCATACGGACATTTCCGGAACAGCCGAATACTTCTGAACAGAAACACCATGTAAATAAAAATGATAAAGGCTGCACCAATCAATCCGTATTCTTCAATGATGATGGCATAGATATAATCGGAATAAGGGTGTGGCAAAAAATTCCGCTGCTCACTGTTACCCGGACCTAAACCAAACAAACCACCTTTGGCAACAGCAATTTTTGCCTGTTGCACCTGGTATGGCGCTTCCGATTTATTCGCATACATAAAATCCTGCACACGCTTGATCCATGTTGGCACACGACCGGCAGAAAGAATAGCCGGCAATTCTTTTGCTTTGCCTTCTTCTTTATCGTAATAACTACCGGCAATCGCAATTAAAATAATCACTGGTATTGCAATTACTGCAGCTACAATACCAATATGTTTCATACTTACCCGTCCGATAAACAACAACAACATACTGGTTGCACCGGTTAACAATGCTGTTGAAAGATTGGCCGGAGCAATTAATGCACAAATGATCACAATGGGCGCCATCAACGGAAGAAATCCTTTCTTAAAATCTTTGATCACATGTTGTTTCTTCGACAGCAAACGTGATATGTACATGAACAACGCCAGCTTGGCGATGTCGGATGTTTGTACTGTAAGATTGATGATCGGCAATTTGATCCATCGGCTGCCATCGTTAATAGTGGCACCAAAAAAGAATGTGTAGATCAACAGCACAATTGAAATATAGAACAACAGCTTCGCTACCCGTGAATAAATGGTATAATTCACCCGGTGAGCAAAATATACAATGATGATACCAAGCGTAATGAATGCAATTTGCTTGAACAAATACACAAACGTATTTCCCTTGTATAGTTTATACGCCAATGAATTGGTTGCACTATACACCACCAGTAAACTCACCAGCGACAGAACAATGACGATTGCCCAGATCACTTTATCGCCTTTGGTTTTTTCCCGAAGGCCGCTTGGTGAAAATTTTGCTGATATGTCGGTTAATTGACTCATTTATTTTTCTTACCTCGTACTTCTAACTTCCTATTTATAATTCTCTTACTGCTTTCTTAAACTGATCACCTCTGTCCTCGTAATTTTTGAACAGATCAAAACTTGCACAGGCAGGACTTAATAAAACCGAATCACCTTTTTCTGCAAAATGATAGGCCGCACGTACTGCATCTTCTGCACTGGTTGTGTTTACGATGAGCGACACCATATCACCAAAGGCTTCGTGTATTTTACGGTTATCCAGGCCGAGACACACAATGGCTTTTACTTTTTCCTTCACCAGTTCTTTTAATACCTCATAATCATTTCCTTTATCAACACCACCTAAGATGAGAATGGTTGGCCTCGACATGCTCTCCAAAGCATACCAGGTAGAATTGATGTTGGTTGCCTTACTGTCGTTGATGTATTCCACACCTTTTACCATTGCCACCATTTCCATACGGTGTTC
>CAYMSG010000129.1:1846-8606 GCA_964392955.1 uncultured Chitinophagaceae bacterium
GTTCCAGGCTTTCAAACGTGGTAACAGCCTCCCTGATTTTTTCTTTACGGATACCTAATGTAGCCGCTGCAATACCTGCTGCCATGGTGTTGTACTGGTTGTGTTTACCCTTGATCTTAAAATCGTCTACACTCATTGTTACTTTGTCGTCGTTCACTGCAATCGTCATAGTGCCATCTTTAATGATGGCACCTTTTTGTGGTTCCTGTTTCATGGTGAATGGTAATGGGGTTGAATGGGGAGTAAGTTTTTTTAAATACTTTACTGTTACCGGATCATCGGCACAGTAAATGAAATAATCGTCTTTTGTTTGATTTTGAATGATCTTGAATTTTGCGTTAATGTAGTTTTCAAATTTGTAATCGTACCGGTCTAAATGATCTTCTGTAATATTGGTTAGTACTGCTATATCAGCCCTGAACTCTTTAATGTCATCTAATTGAAAACTGCTGATCTCTGCCACATACACTTCTTTTGGATCCAACGCCACTTGTTTGGCAATGCTGATGCCGATATTTCCAACCATAGCACAATCCAACCCTGCATGTTTGCAGATATGATAGGTTAATGCCGTTGTGGTTGTTTTTCCATTGCTGCCGGTGATGCCCACAATTTTACTGTTGCCTTTGAAACGATACGCCAGTTCAATTTCACTGATCACCGGAATTCCTTTTTTGCGGATCTGTTTCATCATGTCGCTCTTTTCAGGAATACCAGGGCTTTTCACAATTTCATCGGCCTGCAAAATGAGATCAGCCGAATGCATACTTTCTTCAAATGCAATTCCGAACTCATTCAACTCATCTTTATACAAAGGTTTCACAGGTCCTGCATCGCTCACAAATACATCATACCCTTGCTTTTTTGCAAGAATAGCTGCGCCCGTTCCGCTCTCGCCGCTACCAAGTATGTAACATTTGTGTGCCATAATTAAGGTTAAGGGTTTAAGGTTAAGGGTATAAGGTGCAGGAGCTCTTCCTTTCACCTTATACCTTTTACCTTCCGTCTTTTTTGGTTTTTCTACTTTTTTTATTTCTCACAGGGAAATAAAAAAGATTCTTCACAAGTATGGGTTAGTACTGGATAAAGGTGTTGCCAGTTGGTTTTGGTGGTTTTACGTTGGGATCATTAGATTCGGAATTGAAAAGCCAGAGGTGGTTTTTCGAAAATCCGTTTATCTGATCTTTAAAGTAACAATCGCCATCACCACACAAAGAATCGTAACGATCCAGAAGCGGGTAACGATCTTACTCTCATGAAATCCTTTCTTTTGATAATGATGATGCAGCGGACTCATTAAAAAGATCCTCCTGCCTTCACCATACTTTTTCTTTGTGTATTTAAAGTAGCCTACCTGCAGCACCACACTCAGGTTTTCCACTAAAAACACGCCACAAAAAATGGGTATCAATAATTCCTTTCTTACTAAAAAAGCAAGCGATGCAATAATTCCCCCCAGCATTAAACTTCCTGTATCCCCCATGAACACCTGAGCCGGATACGAATTGTACCAGAGAAAACCAATACATGCACCTACCATTGCCGCAATGAAAATGGACAACTCACCAATGCCCGGTATATATAAGATGTTGAGATAATCTGCTAAGCGAACGTTACCACTTGCATACGCAAATATGCCCAGTCCTATACCGATCAGTGCGGATACGCCTGTTGCCAACCCATCAATACCATCGGTGATGTTTGCTCCGTTTGATACAGCTGTCACAATAAACACAACGATCATTACATACAATAACCAGGTAGCACCACGAATTGCTTTCGGCAACAGTTTTGCATAATTGAACTCATGACTTTTGACAAACGGAATTGTTGTGATCGGTCCATCTGCTTTGATCATTGTTTTTTCAATACCATCCATTTTCACAATTTTCACATCTGCATCTGCCGGCAATTCAGTTCCCACAAACTCACGGTAAGCACTAACCGAATCGTTAAACATCAATGTAGTTGCAACGGCTACACCCAATACAACCTGTCCAAGTATTTTAAACCAACCTGCCAATCCATCCTTGTCACCTTTCTTATAATTTACGCCCTGCTGTTGGGCCATGCGCTTTGCACGGAGTTTTAAATAATCATCAATAAAACCAATCATCCCCATCCATACTGTAGCAAACAACATGAGCAGGATATATACTTTACTTACATCAGCCAACAATAATGTTGGCAACACAATTGCAACAATGATGATGAGCCCGCCCATGGTAGGGGTTCCTTTCTTTTGTTGCTCACCTGCCAAACCCAGATCACGAACCGTTTCACCTACCTGTCGTTTGCGCAGATAATTGATCAACTTTTTACCGAATACGGCTGAGATCACCAACGACAGTACCATTGCCAGCATCACCCTGCTGGTGATGAACTGAAACAGATTGTCGCCCGGGAATTGAATCCCAATGCTGTTCAACCAATCGATTAAGTTTTTTAACATACAATGCTTTTTAAAACGCTTCAGGCTGTTCGCTTCTCGCTACTCGTTATGAAATGCGAGTAACGAGTAGCTGATAGCGAGTAGCTATCTCTCCAATAGTTCAAACATTTCTTCCAATATCTTTTTATCATCAAAAGGATATTTCACTCCTTTGATATCCTGGTATTTTTCATGACCCTTGCCTGCAATCAGAATAATATCCTCATGCTTCGCAATGCTTACTGCAGTTTTGATCGCTTCCTTGCGATCAGCAATGGAAATAAATTTCCGTCGAGCAGCCGAGCTTAATCCAAATTCCATATCAGCCAGAATTTCCAATGGATCTTCACTGCGTGGATTATCACTTGTAAAAATCACTCGGTCACTTAGCTCACAAGCCACTTCACCCATTACAGGGCGTTTGGTTTTATCTCTGTCGCCGCCACAACCAACTACGGTGATGATCTGCTCATGACCTCTTCTTAATTTCTTAATCGTTGCCAACACATTTTCCAACGCATCGGGTGTGTGTGCATAATCAACAATGCCAAGGATGAGATCATTTGGTGAAATGATATAATCAAAACGACCCTCTGCTCCTGTTACACTACTCAACACCTGTAATACTTTATGCTTGTCTTCTCCCAACGAGACAGCTGCGCCAAATACTGCCAGCAGGTTATATGCGTTGAACTCACCGATCAACCGGAAATGCACTTCATCACTGTTCACCATCATCTGCAAACCGGTGAGGCTGTTCTCCAATATCTTTCCCTTGTACTCAGCAATATTTTTCAAACTGTAATACTGCTTTTTTGCTTTACAGTTTTGCAACATCACTTCACCCCTTTTATCATCTTTGTTGCTGATGGCAAATGCATCGGCTGTTAATCCATCAAAAAAACGTTTCTTCACTTTGATGTATTCATCAAAGGTTTTATGATAATCAAGATGATCGTGTGTGATGTTGCTGAACAATGCACCTGTAAAATGAATACCCGTAATGCGGTGCTGATGAATGGCATGGCTGCTGCATTCCATAAATACATAGGTGCAACCAGCATCATACATTTCTTTCAGCAAACGATTCAAATTGATCACATCCGGTGTTGTGTGTGTTGATGGAATCACTTTATCACCCACATGATATTCTACTGTTGAAACCAATCCGCACCGGTAACCCAATCCGCTGAATACTTTGAACAGCAATGTGGCAATGGTTGTTTTTCCGTTGGTACCTGTAACACCTACCACTTTCATTTGCTCTGTTACATTTCCAAAGAACTGGTTGGCCATAAAACCTGCGGCCTCCGCACTATTGGCTACCTGTATATAAGTAACAGCATCATTCAATTGCTGCGGCAATTCTTCACAGATCACTGCAACAGCTCCTTGCTCAATTGCATTTGAAATAAATGCATGCCCGTCAACCGCAGCTCCTTTGATGGCAATAAAACAAGTGCCCGGCTTCACAAAACGTGAATCGATCTGCAGATCACTTACTACCAGAGCAGTTGATCCGTGAACGCTGCGTAAATGCACTTTGTACAATATGTCTTTCAATACTGCCATCAATTGAGATATAATGTTATTTCCTGTCCTTTTGCTACCGGTGCACCTGCAGCAATGGACTGATCATTAATTTTTCCTTTTCCTGTTACCTGTACTTTCATACCTGCTGTTTCCAACAGATACAACGCATCCTTCAATCCCATTCCTTTCACATTGGGCATTACAGTGCCTGCAGCCGGAATAGTTTGCGATTGAATGGTATTATTTTTCAAATACGACATACGCCAGTTACCCACTAACTGATCGGTATAACTAAACCCAAGCTGTTGTGAAATTTGCTGTACCTCCTGCTTCATTCCACTGAAACTATACAGCATAGAATCTGCAAATGGCTTTGCCATTGCAAACGGCTGTTGCTCCTGGCTGTATTTGTACAGATGATCAGCAATTTCTCTGAACACCGGTGCGGCTACTGTTCCTCCGTAATAGTTGGCCGCACGTGGCTTGTTTTTCACCACCACAATGATGGAATACTTCGGCGCTTCACTTGGGAAATACCCGGCAAATGCTGATTGATATACACCATCCCTGTATTTATAAGTACCATCATTTACTTTCGCTGTACCCGTTTTACCGGATGCTTTGTAAGGTGCTGTTTCAAACTGCTTGCGTGCTGTTCCTTCTGTACATACTGCAGCTAAGCATTCCTGTAATTGTTTAATGGTTGATTCGCTTGCAATTTCTTCGTTCAATACCACCGGCTCATTTTTACGCACTACTGTTCCATAATTTCTGATCTCGTTCAAGAGATACGGCTTCATCATCTTTCCATTATTTGCCACGGCATTGTACACCATTAATATCTGCAACGGAGATACCATCAACTCGTAACCAAAACCCCACGATGCCAATGTTTGCGGATGCCATTGTTTCGGTTTTACTTTATTCGGGTTTCTGATCAGCGGACTGAACTCTTCGTTCAACTCAATCCCCGTTTTTGTTGTGAGATGAAGGTTATTGAGGTGTTTGTAATATTTCCTCGGATCGGATGTATAATACTGATACGCCAATTTACTCATCGCTACATTCGAGCTTTGTGTAAATGCATGCTTGATGGTGGTTACTTCCGGACCTTTATGATCATCCACGATATTTCTTCCATTCAGATTCCAACGACCACCGTGAATGGTGATGTTATCATTAATTGTTACATGCTTATCTTCCAACGCAGCTAATAAGGTTACCAGTTTAATGGTAGAACCAGGCTCTGCTGTACGCAATGCATAGTTATCAGTTTCAAAATAAGTTCCGTCTTTTGTACGACCGAGGTTTGCAATGGCCTTGATCTTTCCGGTAGCCACTTCCATCACAATACAAGTACCTTCCAATGCTTCGTTCGTTGTCATGGTACGCATCAATGCACGTTCGGTTATGTCCTGGATATTTACATCGATCGTAGTGTACACATCATCTCCGTTTTCCGGTTCTACTTCGTATCCTTCAACCGGCATTAATACACCACCTGACACATAACGAACCAATCGCTTACCGGTGGTACCACGCAATACACTGTCGAACGAACGTTCAAGCCCAACCAGTTTTGAATTTTCCCTGTACAATCCAATTGTTCTGAAACCTAATTCTCCAAATGGATTGAGGCGTTTGGTTTTTACTTCGGCAATAAATCCACTTTTGTTTTTACCCAGGCGTACCAGGGGAAACTCACGCAATTGTTTGTACTCTTCAAATGATACCTTCTTCTTTAAAGAGTAGTAACGTGATTTGTTTTTGTAGGCTTGTTTTAATTCCTTTTTATAAGTATCAGCAGTTTTGTCTTTGAACAAAGCAGCCAGCTCAATCGATAACGAGTCGATATTCTCTGTAAACCGTTGTCCGTTTTTATAACGTAATCCTTCAGCAGCAAAATCAATATAAATATCAAACTGTGGTAATGATGTACTGAGCATACTTCCATCTTCACTGTAAATAGTACCACGCTCTGCTGCCAGATCAAGAATTTTTGTATGCATACTATCGCCCATACTTCTCCAGTAGGTTCCCTCAAAATTCTGGGTATAAAATGCTTTACCGAGTATGAGAATACCCAGCAGCATCAACCCCAGGAAACCCAGGTACACACGCCATAATATGTCGTTCTTTACTTCCATTAATTTCCTTTCAGCCTGGTGCTGTCAGTTAGTTTGATGGGTTGTTGAATATTTTCTTTTAAACCAATCGGCTCTACTGCTTTTGCCACTTCGCTCAGGCGGTTCTGAAACATCAGTTTCCCGTTGAGCGTTTTGTATTCATACTCCTGCTCTTTTAATTCTTTGGTGGTACGGTTGATGTTGCGGATGGTATTGTCGGCGTAATGGCCATTGGCGATGTAGATGATCGCCAGCACAGAGAGAAAGAGGAAGTATGGAACGTTGCGAACGATCCACTGGTAATTGAACCACTTTTTTAAATCAATCTTCGGCTCTTTTACTGCCATTGGTTGTTTGTAATTTCTGTTTATAATCTGTTCACGTCGCTTTACAATGGGTTTAGAGTTTTTCAGCTACACGTAACCGTGCGCTTCTTGATCTTGGATTTCGCTTCTGTTCTTCGGGTGTGGCTTCAACAGGTTTTTTACTGATGACCTGAAATACCTTTTCTTTTTCTTCCCGGTCGAATGGGTTATACGCTTCCTCTTCAAAACTTCCTTTTTTGAAAAAGTTTTTTACCAATCTGTCTTCCAGCGAATGAAAGGAAATGATCGCCACCCGTGCGTGGGGTTTCAATACTCCCGGCAATTGCTCTAATAACTCTTTCAAC
>CAYMSG010000130.1:0-8593 GCA_964392955.1 uncultured Chitinophagaceae bacterium
GCGGTTGGTATTTACCACGCATACACCGGAAGAAGCAGGCAACGAAAAGCATGATATTTATTTGTGCGAAAAGATGAGTTATTTCTGCGGTATTCCGCTGGATGAAGTGCGAAAGCTGACCGGTATTTATGATGATCAGTTCAATCATTCATTGGCGGCCTTGCGTTTTGCCCGTCATTCCAATGGCGTAAGTGCATTGCATGGCGAAGTAAGCCGCAAAATGTGGAATCATTACGAAAATATTGCACCCATTACGCATATCACCAATGCACAGAACTGGCGTTACTGGGCCGATAAGCAATTGTATTTTGCAATGGATGAAGGCAATGATGAACGCTTTGATGATCGCAAACAATATTTGAAACGCCGGGCATTTGACCTGGTGGCCGATCAAACAGGAAAGTTGTTTGATCCGAATGTGTTAACGATTGTGTGGGCCCGTCGCTTTGCCGGTTACAAACGTGCTGAATTGATTACCCGTGATCTGGATCGTTTCAATGCATTGATGAGCAATAAGAAATATCCCGTGCAGATCATCTGGGCGGGTAAACCGTACCCGGTTGATTACCCTGCCATCAGCGATTTCAATCATCTTGTTCATTTAAGTAAAAATTATAAAAACGTAGCGGTATGTACCGGTTATGAACTGGCACTCAGCAAGCGGTTGAAACAGGCATCGGATGTATGGCTCAACAATCCACGTGTACCTCGTGAAGCAAGCGGTACCAGTGGTATGACGGCTGCTATGAACGGTTCTGTGAATTTCAGTACGTTCGATGGATGGATCTGCGAGTTTGCCAACCATGGTAACAACAGCTTTATTGTTCCGCCGGTTGATTACAGTGCCATGCATGTACAGGAGCAGGATCAGTACGATCTGGATCAGATGTATGAAATCCTGGAGCGCCAGATCTTACCGTTGTATTATGAAAACTTCAATGTATGGCGCCAGATCACACAAAACGGTATGCGTGATGTTCGCTTCCAGTTCGACAGTAACCGGATGGCGCATGAATACTATGAGATGATGTACAACAAACAATAAGAGATTCATTTTAGTGATACAAGCCCTGGTGATCAAGCCGGGGCTTTTTTTTACCATGAAAGTTCATAGTTGATGGTTCATTGTTCATAGTTGATCTTTGCCAGTTGTACATTGCTAATTGCTTATTCGCCATTCACAACTGACTTTCTTACCTTCAACAAATGAACGAATACCGCAAATCGGTTGAACTCCGTTGGGGCGATCTGGATTCCAATCAACACGTCACACATTCCAGGTATTACGAGCTGGGAGCACATACCCGTATGAGTTATTTTAAAGAACATGGATTTACCTTGGAAATGATGACAGCGATGAACATTGGTCCGATCCTGTTTCGGGAGGAATGTGTGTTCCGCCGTGAATTAAATGCAGGGGAGCTGGTGCAGATCAGCTTTCAACTTTCCAAAGCCCGGAAAGACGGATCACGCTGGAGTGCATTGCATCAAATAGTAAAACAAGACGGAACCGTGGCTGCCATTCTCAATGCCGATCTTGCCTGGATCGATCTCACCGAACGCAAACTTACCGTACCTGCCCTCGCTGCAGCACTGATTGCCGGTATGCCACGCACCGATGATTTTAGCTGGATGGAGGAATGATATCTTCACTTCTCTTTTTCTACAGTTCACTCCCTGCTTTTTCCGGTTCACTCTTTTTTTACATCTGTTGATGCAACGGCTTGTTGTAATGGCATTATTCATCAACAAACTTATATTATGAAACGTACACAAGTATTCATGCTGAAAAGCATCAAAGCTGTAATGGCTTTTGCTGTTCTTTCGCTGGTATTGATTGCCTGTCAGAAAGAAAACAGTTTATCAACTGAACTGAATGAAGAGCAAACTCTGGTTCGCAATGCGGAACAAATCCAGCAGAGTTCGGCTGCAGATATTCAAACACAGGGAAGCAGTCTTGGTTTTTCAACTGCTGATGCTGCAATTGGTGCCCGTAAGGCAACACAAAATATCGCAGAAATTGCCATTGGTAATCCTAATTTCAGTGCATTGGTAGCTGCGGTAGTAAAAACAGGATTAGCAGGTGCAATCAGTGATCCGGCTGCATCATTAACGGTATTTGCTCCAACAAATACAGCTTTTTCCCGCCTTCCTGCTCCATTTAATTCAGCTGCATCTATTGCTGCAATCAACGACCCGGCACAAATCGATTTTTTACGCAGTGTATTGCTGTATCACGTATTAGGTGCTGAAGTATTTTCAAATAAAATTAAAAACGGACAATCTTCTGCAGTTACCCTCAAGCCGGCAGGAGCTTCCAATGATAACACACTTTATTTCTCAAAAACATTTAATCTTATTAAGATCAATGGTCAAACGGAAGTAATATTTCCGAACCTTGATGCAACAAATGGTGTTATCCACGTAATTAACGATGTATTGCTGTTCCCGACTGCTACAATTGCAGATGTAGCTACTGCTAATCCAGCCTTTTCATCTTTAGTAGCCGCCCTTGTGAAGACGGACTTAGTAGGCGTATTTACCGGTAAAGGCGATTTTACCGTATTTGCACCAACTGATGCGGCATTTGCGAAATTGCCAGCTCCGTTTAATAATGCAGCGAATATTGGAGCTATTACTAATCCTGCTCAAATTGCTGCATTGTCTAATATCCTTCGTTATCATGTTTTGGGTGAGCGCACATTCGGTTGGGATTTTGGCATTCTCAGTAAGCAGGAAACATTAGCCAACGAACCGAAAAATGACCTGCGCACAATTATTGGCTTACCAGTTGGTTTCGTAAAGGGAAATGCCAATCGTAATTTCTCAAAAGTAAATGCTGGTGACATTCTTTGCACCAATGGTGTGATTCATGTTATTGGCGATGTGTTGCTCCCGTAAGAGCATGTGGTCAGTTTTTGATTTTGGTGAGAGTTCCCTGTTGTTCAACGGGGAACTTTTTTTATTCGCTGTACTCACTCAGTTCAAGCCAGCGGAATTCTTTTTCATCAAGTAAGTTGGTTACTTCTCCAATACGGTTGGAGAGTTGTTGTAATTCGTCGAATGGTAAATTGCCGCTGTTGAGTTTAGCTGTGATGGTTTCTTTTTCTGCGGTTAGTTCTTCAATTTCTTTCTGCAGTAATTCAAACTCACGTTTTTCTTTAAAGCTGAAACGTTTTTTTGGTGTGCTGACTGTCGGCATCTCGACTCCCGCCGTTTGCGGGACAGGTACGCTCGATGCCTCCTTCACCATGTTTCGACTGCGCTCAGCATTGCTTTCTGACTCTTTACTATCGGCTTCCGACTTCTCTTTTTCTTTTTGCCACAAACGAAGCTGTGCATAGTTGCCGGGAAAATCGGTGATCACACCATCGCCTTCAAAAACAAATAAATGATCTACGAGCCGATCCATAAAATAACGGTCGTGACTTACGATCAATAAACAGCCGGGGTATTCGGCTAAGAAATTTTCAAGTACCGCCAGTGTAGGAAGATCAAGATCGTTCGTTGGTTCATCCAACACTAAAAAATTAGGATTGCGGAAGAGGATCGACAATAAATGCAAACGTCTTTTTTCACCTCCGCTCAACTTTGAGATGTAGGTGTACTGCTTATCAGGATCAAACAAAAACAACTGCAGAAACTGTGCTGCACTTAACGAACCGCCACTTGCCAATGGAAAATTCTCTGCAATATTTTTTACATATTCAATTACACGCAGGTCTTCTTTTACAATCAACCCTGTTTGTGAATAGTTGCCAAAAACAATGGTATCGCCGATGTTGATCTTTCCGCTGTCCGGCTGCTGTATGCCTTGTATAATATCAATAAAAGTAGATTTACCGGCCCCGTTTTTTCCAACTACGCCAACACGCTCACCTTTTTTGAATGTATAATCAAAGCCTTTCAGAATTTGTTTGTCACCAAAACTCTTGTACACTTTTTTCATTTCCACCACTTTGCCGCCCAGCCGGTTCATCTTCATGCTTAACTGTACCTGCTGTTCTTCGATGCGTTGTTTGGCTTTGGCTTCAACCTCGTAAAAATTATCCTGTCGGCTTTTGCTTTTAGTGGTGCGTGCTTTTGGTTGCTTGCGCATCCATTCAAGTTCTTTGCGGTAGGTGTTTTTTGCTTTATCGATACTGGCAAGTTCACTATCAATACGTGCTGCTTTCTTTTCCAGATAATTCTGGTAATCGCCTTTGTATTCGGTTAAAGTGCTTCCATCGAGTTCCCATATTTCATCGCACACAGCATCAAGGAAATAGCGGTCGTGTGTAACAAGCAGGAGTGTGATTTTTTCTTTGCTGAGATAATGTTCCAGCCATTCTACCATTTCCACATCAAGATGGTTGGTGGGCTCGTCCATAATCAGCAGAATATGTTTGTGATCAAACCCGATATCAATCAAGGTTCTTGCAAGTGCTACCCGTTTGCGTTGCCCACCTGATAGTGTACCTACACGCTGTTGTAAATGATGAATATTCAGCTTGCCCAGTATCTGCTTCACTTTTGTATCAAAATCCCATGCACCGAGTTCATCCATTTTAACGATTGCCGCATTCAGCTTTTCCATGTCCTGTTTTTCGCTGATGGCTTCGTATTCTTTGATGGCGTTAATAACAGGATGATTGTGCTGAAAAATATTGTCGAGGATGGTTTTGGTTTCATCAAAGTTTGGCTCCTGTTCAAACAAAGCAATATCTACATCTTTGTTGATCCAGCATTTGCCTTCATCGGCCGTTTCTTTACCGGCCAGTATTTTCAACAGGGTTGATTTACCCGAACCATTCCGTGCTACCAATGCAATTTTATCACCTTCTTCTATGTGAAATGAAATATTCGAAAACAGCGGCTTAATGCCATAACTCTTCGTTAACCCTTCAGCAGAAACATAATGCATGGCGCAAAGATAAGCCTGAAGTACGAGGTGGGAAGAGGGAAGTGGAAAATCGTAAGTGGGAAGTAGGGTGTAAGAGGTATGAAGTATGAAGTAGGAGGTACAATCCCGTCTGATGCCCACGTTTAACGGAAGAGTTCATGATCCGAACTATTATTTGAAAAGATGTAACTCTATAAAACAGCAATTGCTCCCCATTCGGGAAGCAATTGCTGAAGAATGAAAAAGGATACGATTATTTTTTAGGTAATACCACTGCATCCAATACGTGTACAACACCGTTACCTGCTACGAGGTCAGCAGCCGTTACGTTTGCACCATCGATCATCACTTTGCCATCTTTTACAGAAACAGTTAATTCAGCACCGTTCACTGTTTTTAACTTTTGACCATCTGTAAGATCAGCTGCTTTCAATGTACCTGGTACAACATGATACGTTAAGATACCGGTAAGATCTGCTTTGCTTTCAGGCTTCAACAAAGTTTCTACTGTACCTGCGGGTAATGCAGCAAAGGCAGCATTTGTTGGCGCAAATACAGTGAAAGGACCAGCACCGCTTAATGTTTCTACCAAACCAGCAGTTGTAACGGCCGTTACTAAGGTTGAATGATCAGCAGAACCTACTGCAATGTCAACTACAGTTGCAGGAGCAGCTGGTGCAGGAGGAGCTACTTCAGCAGCTGATGTGTCAGTTGTTGTTTCTGCAGTTGATTCGCCACCACCGCATGATGTCATTACTACTGCAAGTGCAGCTGTTGTCATGAATGAGAAAAATGTCTTCTTCATAAAAAATGTTTGTTTCGCAATAGAACATGCATTCCAAACAATGGTTCAACCATTCATCACAATAATTTTAATGTGTAGCATATGGCCGGTATATGAAGATGATCGTTCAACAAAACCTATCTGCCCATAAAGTAAATGAGCAGGCACAACAAAATAGTCAAAAGAAAAATAAACAACCCGTTGAACTTGCTCCAGTATGCTGTTTTCTTTTTTTGTTCAAGTGCCTGTTCAATTTGTTGCAGCAGTTGTGGTTGTGCTGTAGCCAGTTTGCGTAATTGTTTACACACTTCGTATGTTTCGTTGTAAGGAAGCGGTTTGGTTGCAGTAATCAGCAACTGCACTATAGAACGGTGTATTTCCTGTTCGTTTTGTGCAAGCAGCTGGTCAATCACATTGTCGTTGACAAGTTCAGTAATGCGTGCTGCAATACCTGCATAATGCATACGGTAAGCATCCATTGCCGCTATTTGTTTATTGAGCTCAATACTTTTTTTAAGAATGGCGGGTGCAGTAATCAGTTCTTCACCAATTTTTTGTCCACCGGCTTTTTTTAACCAACGCTCCTGCAGGTACAATTCTTTTTTGCCGGGGTTCATCAATACTTCGTACGCTTCTTTGATCTCGTTGAAACGGGATAAAGTATACGGGTCATCGTTGTTTTTATCGGGGTGATAAATCATTACCAACCTGCGGTAAGCTTGTTTGATTTCCGGAACCGTAGCGGTGGGTGGCACTTCCAGTATGGCGTAATAATCTTTCAGAGCCGCAAAACTAAGCTGCGCTGGCAAAAGAAATGCAGCATGTGTAAAATTGTTATTTTTAAGGCTGAATGAAGCATTGCTCTCTGTTCCTGTTATTCTTTCTTCCTGCCTGTCTTTTTGCGGGTGATTCTGCAATGGTTGTTGCCGGAAAGCAAAAAAAGCTGAGGGGGTATTGTAGCTTGTTTTACAAAATGGCTACGCTGCATCCCCGTTTAAATTCTCCGCTGGAAAAAGCATTGCTGCAACATTACCTGTTGGGCAGTGGTGAAACTTTTACTGTTTCGGCATCCGATTTTAAACGGTTGCAACAAACAGTTCCTTTGTACCTCAGCAACGAAACCTGTAAGCCGGCAGAAACAAATCAGCAGGGATATTGTGTGAAGTATGCAGATCTGCACGACGATGATTATTTTGGCTGGGCCGTGGGCAATCTCACACTTATTTATAAAGCAAATGAAAACGATCCTGTTTCGTTTGTCGATTATTACGATTTCGATTCAAAGAAAAAGGGAAAACGGAAATGGAAAAATGAATTGGCTACCCGTGTTTTCCGCCTGCTGGCGCCGGGAGTTGCCCGTTCGTTTGTAGTAACCTATGATGCAGATGCTTTTTATGTACAGCCTTAGCTGATGCGTTTGCTTTTGGGGATTTCCAGTATCAGATCTTTTCCATAGCAGGATGCAGGTGTTTGATAGCCCGCTTTCCATTCTCCGTTTTGTATTTTTTGTGTGATGCGTAAGCAACCCCATGCAGTTACACTATACCCATCAGCACATTCCAGCATACTTACTTTTTCTTCGCCTTTTGCATTCCACACTTTACCCCACACGGTTGTTTTTGCATTGGCCCGTTGTTCATCAGTTGGTCCTGCCGGACGATTGTTGATCTTTTGTTGAATCCATGCACGAACAAATTTTTTACGTAAGATCCAGTTGAACAGAAATTGAAATTTCAAAAAACGATACACAGTTGGCTTCATACCGGTGTACACTTCAATGTTTTCAATACCTGTTGTATGAAAGGCTGTTGATATATCACCCCAGGGAATGGTCATCGTAAATAAGTTCTTTCCATTTACATCAATCCATAAACTTTTATGACCGAGTGGCTTTTTTACCAGTTTGCCGTTTTCTCTTGCTGTACCACCTTCGCCCAAACGGCTGGCCATGGTGGTAGCAGTACCATGACTGATCTGTCCACCTTTTGGCAGAAAGGCCAATTGTAAATGTGTTGCATCAGGTAATTGTTCTTTCAAATGCAATGCGGTACAATCAGTTGGAATTACATCAAAACCTGCGCCGGGCATCAGCATAATATTCGCTTGCTTTGCTGCCGCATCGTATTGTTTGATGCGTTCAAACACAGAAATATCGCCATTGATGTCGATATAATGTGTATTGGTTGCGATGCAGGCTTCCACCATTTGTTTGCAGGTATGAGCAAACGGACCTGCTGCATGAATCACCAATTGTATATCGGAAAGTTGTTGCCGCAACACTGCAGGATCATTCAATGAAAAAATACGATAGGGCAGTTGCAGTTTCTCTGCCAATGAACGGATCAATACTTCATTTCTTCCGGCAAGTATGGGAAGGAGATTGTATTCATTTGCATAACGTGCAATCAATTCGCCGGTATAGCCATTGGCTCCGTACAACAATACTTGATTTTTCTGCATTGATGTGACATTAAAATTCGATCAGTGCAATAATTTCTTCGAGGTATTGTTGATCTGTTTCGTCGAATGTATTTAAATCAACACTATCCACATCCAATACAGCCAATACTTTGTTATTACGGATCACCGGCACTACAATTTCTGATTTGCTTAAGCTGCTGCAGGCAATATGGCCGGGAAATTGTTCTACATCGGGAACAATCAGTGTTTTTGCTTCGGCCCAGGATGTGCCACAAACACCTTTTCCTTTGCGGATACGGGTACAGGCAACAGGCCCCTGGAACGGACCGAGGACCAGTTCTTCACTTTTATCGGAAAATGCCTTGGCTGAACTGGGTTTCACCAGATAAAAACCAACCCACAACCAACCGAATTGTTCTTTGAGCGCAGCACATACGTTTGCCAGATTAGCCGTAAGATCGGGTTCGCCTTCCAGTAATCCTTTGATCTGCGGAATTAATTGCTGG
>CAYMSG010000131.1:0-8575 GCA_964392955.1 uncultured Chitinophagaceae bacterium
ACCGGTAAGATGGTGGCATTACTGCCGATAGATACATGATTACCGATTTGTGTGGATTTCCATTTTGATGCATCGCCACCGGCGGGCCCACCCTGGCTAAACAGATCATTGATAAACATTACGCCATGACCAATAAAGCAATGATGGCCAATTGTTACGAGTTCACAAATAAAACTGTGGGATTGTATTTTACAATGATCTCCAATAACCACGTTCTTTTGAATTTCCACAAATGGTCCGATAAATGTATTTGCACCAATTGTACAACCATATAAATTAACGGGCGCTACAATTGTTACCTGTTCGCCAAACTGAACATCGACGATACCTGCTTGTTTTAATTTCGGTTCATTAACGGGCATGAGCTGAGGCATAAATTTTTTCAATAATCTCCACTGTTTTTAATCCTTCAAATGCACTGGTGGTAATACTACCCCCTTTTTCAAGCACTTCAATTACATTATCGTACACCAGGTTATGATTACTCATGGAACCTACATAATTACCATAATTGTTCGGTTTATTTCCTTCAGGCAAGTTTTCAATACTGAAGCCTTCTATCTGTTGGTATTCCAATTCATTCAAATACTGGCCGCCAATTTTTACAGTGCCTTTCTCTGCAAAAATGGTAAGCGATCCTTCCATATTTTTCTGAAAACTGTTGACTGTATAGTTGATAGTGCCGATGGCTCCATTGGCAAACTTCAGCAATACCACACCAGTATCCTCAAACTCAATCATTCCTTTATGATGAAAATTATCCATCATTGCTTTTACATCCTGCACATCACCGATCATCCAGTACAGCAAATCAATAAAATGACTGAACTGTGTGTAAAGTGTACCACCGTCAAGGTTTTTTGTACCTTTCCATGAGTTACGGTAATAATCTTCATTTCTGTTCCAGAAGCAATTTAGCTGTACGCTGTAAATTTTCCCGAGCATTCCTTCATCGATCAATTTTTTTACCGCTGCAACCGGAGGATTGTATCGATTTTGCTTAATAGCAAATAACCTGCGGTTATTTTTTTCAGCCATCTGAATCATTTTTCCGCAATCATCTGCCGTCAAAGCCATTGGTTTTTCACACAAAACATGTTTGCCGGCCTGTAATGATTGAATACTGTGCAACGCATGTAGCCCATTCGGCGAACAAACGGAAACAATATCAACATCTGTCGCTTCCCGCAGCAAATCTTCTGCACTATAAAATGCCACTGCTCCATACTTGGCCGCCAGTTCATTTGCTTTTTCGGGTACAGTATCGCATACAGCCGCCAATACTGCTTTGTTGTGTACATGTTCTGCATGGCGCTGTGCAATACGACCACATCCAATAATTGCAAACCGAAGATTTGATTTACTCATGTATTCAAAAACTTATATTTACTGATGTTGAATTCAAATTGCTGTTGTTTATACTGTATCCATAAATGTACGCTCTACTTTACTGAAGTAAACGGCTCCAATAACGAGTACTACAATCATAAAGAGGACGCTGTATCCTAATGAAAACAAGTCGAACGTTCCTTTTTGAAATACAGCATAACGAAACCCCTCCACTACAGGGCTTAACGGGTTCCATTCAATAAGTGGAGCAAAGGATTTATTCTTGAGATAGGATAATGGATATGCTACTGGTGTAGCATACATTAACAATTGCACAGCAAAGCCAATAAGGACCGACAAATCTCTGTACTTCGTAGTCAGTGACGAAATAATGATTCCGCTTCCCAACCCAATACCGGCCATGATAATCACCAACACCGGAAGCAACAGCCAATTTGTGCCAAAAGCAATTGGCACTCCTTTAAAAATTGCAAACCAGATAATACAGAGCAACAGGATGCCAAACTGAATACCTAATTTGACAATATTTGAAATAACGATCGACAAGGGTAGAACAAGCCGTGGAAAATACACCTTTCCAAAAATACCCGCATTTGCTGTAAAGGTGTTAGAAGTAGCGGTTAAGCAGGTGGAAAAATAATTCCAGATGGTGATACCACTCATATAAAACGGAACAGCTTCAATACCATCGGTAGGAATATTTGCAATTTTTCCAAATACCAATAGAAACATGATAGTGGTTAATACGGGCTGTATGATATGCCATAGTGGCCCAAGAATGGTTTGTTTGTATTGTGCCACGAAATCACGCCGCACAAAGAGCATCATCAAATCTCTGTAACGCCATACTTCTTTCAGGTTCAGATCCAACAAAGAAGCCTGGGGCTTAATCTCAAGATCCCATTCATCACCTGTATCGTTATAATGATTCATAATTATAGAAAATCGTTAATGGTGACGGCAATTAATTCCACCTGCTCATCGGTAAGGTTTTGATGCAGGGGGATGTTTAAGCCGGTTGCATTCAGTTGCTCACTGTTGGACAACGATGCGGTTGATTGATAAATAGCATTCAGATGCAGCGGGTGGTAACGAAGTGTGCTGTAAATCCCTTTTTCATACAAATGCTTTGCCAGTGCATTTCTTCTTTCCGCAGGCACCTGTATAAAATAAGTAAAGTAGCTGTGTGTTTCGTTGGGCTTGCATGCAACAGGTATGGTAATGGCTGTTGTGTTGGCAAATGTCTGTTGATAGTAATCCCAGATAGCTTTACGCCGTTGCTGATTTATGGGAAGATGTTTCAATTGCACCACTGCCAGTGCTCCTTCAATATCAGATGGAAGCATTTTTACATTCGGCTGCTGTATATCATACTCCCACCAGTTACCTTCACTGTTTTTACTGGCTGCCTGGAAACCCGAAAAACCGATACCGCAGTAACGCATCATGCGTGACTGTTCGATCCGCTCTTTTTCTTTGAACCAGATACCACCGCCTTCGCCCACGGCAATATTTTTTACAGAATCAAAACTCCAGATACCGACATGGCCAAATGTACCGCAGTAGGTTCCGTCAACAGTTGAATCAACAGCATGCGCCGCATCTTCCAGCACAGGATAACCCAAAGCAAGAATAGGTGGCATATCAACTGGTAAGCCTGCATAATGCACCACCATAATGGCGGCTGTTTTTTTGCTGATCTTTTCAGCGATCAGTTCGGCCGTTACATTTTGTGTGTAAAGATCTACATCACAAAACACAGGCACCAGGTTGTTTAACAAAACAGCCTGCGCACAACTTACCCATGTAAACGATGGCAGTATCACTTCGCCCCCTTTAGGGAGTTGCAGATTTTTTAATGCCAGGTAAATGGCGTTGGACCCGGAATCAACCATCATAAAATGTTCGCTGCCGATTCGCTCTCTGAACTGTTGTTCAAAAAGGGATACGTTTTTGCCAATGCCTGTCCAGTTACTTTGCAGGCATTGCGTAACGGCATCAATATCTTCCTGGGTGTATTTTGATCCAAAAACGGAGATCATCTGTTTTATTTCAGGTTAACAAAAAACACTAAACTGTTCCCATCACTTTACAGGGGTTGCCCCATGCTTTTACACCGGCCGGGATATCTTTCGTAACAACACTTCCTCCGCCAATGATACTTCCTTCTCCAATACTGATATGATCAAATACAACTGAACCAATCCCAACTTGCACCTGATTGCCAATAGTGCAGTGTCCGGCTATGTTAACACCGGGATTGATCGTTACAAAATCACCAATGTTGCAATGATGGCCAATACTCACATTGCGGTTAATGGTAACCCCAAAACCAAATGTTGTAAAAGAGCTGATAACAGACAACGGTTCAACAAACAACCCGTTTGCTGTTTTTATTGTTGATGAAAGAACAGAAGACCGGTCAACCAGGTTGCGATACAATCCTTCATGAATACTTTTTTCGGAAAGAAAATAACTGAACACTGCTTTCTTAACAAAAGGTCTTGCCACACCAAAAAGAAACTGATCGTCTGCTTTTGGATTCCATGTATCAGCATTCGTAATGTTTATTTTCAACTCAGGATCAGCTATAGGAAACGCTTCGGTAACAGTCACATTCTTCACAACACACACCTGCGTTGGTTGCTCGTTGGCAAACAACACATCCAGCACCCTGCTCAATTGCCCTTCGCTATACCCCAGTGCGGTGTTCATTGTAAAATCCTTGTTTTCCCAAAACCGCTGAAGGCATTACGCTGTATTCATGCAGTTGCATCAGTTGATGTACTCTTGTAAGTAAGTTGCTATTTGTTGCAGGCTGTTTGCGTTGTTGATCGAGCCAGATATTATCTTCCAGTCCCACCCGTACACCGTAACCGGAAGCAACTGCAATTGCATTAATAGTCAGTTGATCACTTCCCAATCCGCCCAGAGCGATAAAGTGTTGCGCAGCCGATTCACTTTTTATTTCCCGGATGGCATTGCCGATCTGCACAAGTTCGGCCTGCATACCGGCGATATTTCCAAATAAAAGGTTCCAGTAAAACGGACCTTCAAGAATATTTTTTTTGATCAGGTACTTACCATAGTTGATCATGCCCATATCAAAACATTCCAATTCCGGTTTTACACCATATTGCTTCATTTTTTCTGCCAATGCCTGGATCATGTCAGGAGTGTTAACAGAAGCCTGTTGTATAAAGTTGAGCGAGCTGAGTGTAAGCGAACACATATCAGGCCTCAGTTCAATTACCTCCGATCGCTGTTCGAAACCCGGTGTGCTGCGGCCCGAAGTGCTGAGGCAAATGATCAGCTCCGGGCAGTATTTGCGAACACCTTCTACAATCGTTTGATAGGCTTCTTTGCGATAAGTAGGTGTTTCATCATCGTTACGTGCATGCAAATGAGCGATGGTAATCCCAAGTTCATTGGCGGCATGTACTTCTTCAATAATTTGTTGCGCTGTTACCGGAACATAAGCTGTTTGTTTGGTAGTTGGCATCATTCCGGTTGGACAAAAATTAATGATGATGTGATTCATACTGCTTGCCGGTTGCTCTGTTTACTTTAGTTTTTTAATGGCTCTAATGAAGAAACCTGTTTTGTTAGCTTAAGATGAGCTGTAACCTTTCTTTAAACCTTTCAAACGAAAAATAATTCAACATTTTTTGTTGCACATCCATCGGCTCATGTTTTGCCTGCAACACTTTCACCAACGCCTCCGCCAACTGTTCCTTACTATCTGGATCGATCAAGGTTCCTAATTCTCCAAACTGCAACGCCTCGGTACTTCCATCCTTATTTCCTGCAATCACCGGAAGTCCGCAAGCCATTGCTTCGGTGTACACAATCCCAAACCCTTCGCCCTTACTCGGCATCACAAATACATCAGCCAGTAAATAATGATCGGTCACTTCTTCATCAGCAAGGAAACCGGGCATGATCACTTTTTCTTCCAAATCAAGCGATGCAATCAATGTTTGCATCCGCTGCAATTCATCCGCATCTGCTTTTCCTGCCAGAATATATTTGAAAGGAATCTGTTGCTGCTGCAGGTGCGGCAATACGCTGATCAATGTATCGTACCCCTTATAACCTTCCTGGCTTTTAAGCCGGGTTAAGGTGAAAATAATTTTCTCATTTGCGTTTATCCCATACCGTTGGTGCAAATAAGCAGGCTTTACGAATGTGGAAGGCAACTGAAAAAACGGATCGATGGTATTCGGAAATACAATGATCTTTTCTGCATCCAAACCCTGTTTGGAAATCAATTGCTGTTTGGTAAAACTGCTAACAGCCAGAATCTGATCAGCCTGCTGCAATACTTTTTTTTTCACTCCGCCAACCGGTTCAAACACCTCGATACCATGACAGATTATAACCAGTTTTTTTTGTGGTGAAAACAGTTTGATGAGCACACCGATCACTGCAAGGTTCAAATGGCCAAGAATAATTACATCCTGCCGGAACGATTGCCACAAGGCAGATAATACAAATTTTATCCGTTGTCCTTTGAATGCCTGGTAGAAAGCCGGTTTTGTATAACGCTCATCAAACTGCTCATCATACATCCCGGCAAAGCTGTTACGCAATGAAAGTGGAAGAGACAAATCCATCAATGCTTTGATAAAAGCACGGTTAAATTTTTCAATTCCCCCCATATGTGAAAAGGCCGTCAGTGCCAGAAATAAAATTCGCTTCTCCTTCATATCAGATCTTCTGCTGAAACCGGTTCATCAGCAATGCACACCAGTAACGCCCCCACGATAATTTCTTTTGCTGAAAATACTGATATAGCTTTTCTTCGGCGGTATTGGAAGGCTTAATGTATTCATTCGCTTTTAACCAGCCTTCAAACGGAAATGTAAACCCTTGCTTCTTACGTTTCCAGATGGCTTCCGGAAGTTCATCCTGAAACGCCTTTACCAATATATATTTCGGTGGTACTTTTTTAAATTTAATTGCCTGATCAATCGCAGCCGCCATCAGCATCACCTCCTTATCTAAAAACGGAACACGTATTTCAATTCCATGCCACATGCTCATAAAATCAGAATCTTTGAGCAATTGGTTCTGCATATAGAAATTTGTTTCCAGCCAGCTCACCCGGTTGCCGTTACTTAATTCACCTACAGGATAGAAATCACTTAGTTCCAGAAGATCGTTTTCAATTTCCCCTTGCGTACAGCCCAGCAGTCCGGCTACTGAAACAGGTGTAAAAATTCCACGGTAGCTGAGGTATTCAGACGCTGCATTCTGCATACCGGCATACCCTAATTTTCGCATCCGGTGATCAGGGAAATGTTGTAATTGCCGTAAAATGCCAACCGGCAACTTTTGGACATACTTCATTTTTTTCTGTTGCTGAAAAGAAGGATATCCACCAAATAATTCGTCGGCACCAAGGCCACTCAACACAGCTTTTAATCCATATGCTTTTGCATACATGGAAATGAAATATGTATTGATGCCGTCCAGCGTTGGTTGATCCATTGCCTGCATGGCATCATCTAACTGTTGGTTAAAAACATCTTTGGTAACCAGAAACGATTGATGCCGGGCACCGGTTTTCTCAATGATGAGCTGTTGATACTTTTCTTCAGAGAAGGCCTTCTCATTAAAAATGATGGAGAGTGTATGCAGGTCATCCTTCTTCGTATGGCTGGCGATTAACGTAAGCAAACTTGAGTCGATTCCGCCGCTTAAGAACAATCCAATGGGCGCATCTGCAATCAGATGCCTGCCAACAGCTTCTTCCAGTGTTGCCCGCATCAGTTGAATTGCTTCCTGTTCGTCCTTCAATTGCCCTGTAAACGACCACTTAAAAAACCGCAGTACTTTCTTTTTTAATGAAGGAAGTTCGATGATGAGCGCCGTTCCTTTAGCTAATGGCACAACATCTTTCAGGGTAGTAATGGGTTCAGGTAAATGACCAAAGGTTAAAAATGCTGAACGCCATTTCTTATTTTCTTCAAATTTCTTCTCAGCTTTTGCAAATGCCCGGATCTCGGAAGCAAAATAGAGGCAATGCTGATCCAGATAATAATAAAGCGGTTTAATGCCGGCATGGTCTCTTGCCAATACCAGTTGTTGCTTTTTCGAATCGAGCAGGGCAAGTGCAAACATGCCGTTGAAATATTCGAAAGCATCTACTCCCCACTGCCGGTAGGCCTTTAAAATTACCTCCGTATCACTTTCAGTTTTAAACTGGTGACCATAGTGCTGAAGTGTAGAACGTAATTCTAAATAATTATAAATTTCACCATTAAACACAATCGTGAGCTCATCATCAATCATGGGTTGGTGACCTGCCTCACTCAGATCAATCAGTGACAACCGACGATGACCTAAAGCCAATGGTAATGACGGATGCATAAATAAACCTGCATCATCAGGCCCACCTCTATGCATGGCATCACGCATCGCAATCACCTGTTCCTGCAGATTTGTTAAACGAGGGTCAAAGATTCCAGCTATGCGGCACATAGAGTAAGGATATTGTAGTAAACAACAGGAAGCAAAATTTTAAAGTTTTAAGCAAAGGGAATCGTTATCTTATCCCGATAAACTGCAATAGTTTATTGTACCACTTATTTTTCGATGGATCATTGTCATAATAACCATAGCCATAACCATAACCATAGCCATAACCATAACCATAACCTCCGTAACCATAATAACTGTTATAGCCTTCCACTTTAATATCATTCACCAACATACTGGTAGAAGGGAATTTCTTTTGCTGGTAAAGATCTTCCAGCATTTGCAATTGCTTTTTGAATGTGTAGCGTTGGCGAATAACAAACAAAGTTGCATCCGCAAACTGGGCCAGCGTCATAGCGTCACTTACCAATCCAACAGGGGCGGTATCAATAATAACAGCATCAAAATGATTTCTGCAAAATTCAAATAGTTCTTTGATTTTAGGCTCCAGCAACATTTCCGATGGATTGGGCGGTGTGGGTCCGCAGGCAATCACAAACAGATTATCTGTATCCGGCACTTTAATCGGTAATTCTTCCAGCCCGATTTTGCCAATTACATAATGAGTTATACCAAACGCCCTCTGTAATCCCAGGCCACTGATAACTTTTGGTTTCCGTAAGTCAAACTCAAGTACAACGGTACGTTTACCGGTTAGGGCAATCGAAGCAGCCAGATTTGTTGCTGCGAATGATTTTCCCTCACCACTAAAAGAAGATGTTACTAAAATTACAGGAGTCCG
>CAYMSG010000132.1:0-8550 GCA_964392955.1 uncultured Chitinophagaceae bacterium
AGAAAAACAATCAGCTTTTCTTCAGTTGCCACTCCAATAAACACCATACTGTTTCTGTATAGCAGGTAGAGTACAACCCATGCAATTACAAATAACGGATGAAAAATATAGGAGAGAACGGTTGCAAGCGCATACAAAACCGGTGAACGTTCTTCATTCTTTTCCAGTAAATCGCCTTCTTCCGTTACAAGCACCTGCTTCATGATTATAATTGTTTACGCAATCGGGCCACGGGTATATTCAACTGTTCCCTGTATTTGGCCACCGTTCTGCGTGCAATATTATAGCCTTTTTCCTGAAGAAGTTCGGTAAGGCGTTCATCACTTAATGGTTTTCTTTTCTCTTCGGCTTCAACCAGGTCGAACAAAATTTTCTTCACTTCACGTGTGGATACTTCTTCTCCACTTTCTGTACTGAGCGATTCACTGAAGAAGAACTTGAGCCGGTAGGTACCAAATTCTGTTTGTACAAACTTACTGTTGGCCACACGGCTTACGGTAGAAATATCCAGCCCGGTTTTTTCGGCAATGTCTTTCAGGATCATGGGCCGGAGTGTAGTTTCATCACCCGTCAGGAAAAATTCTTCCTGATGCTCCATGATCGAGGTCATGGTATGGAGCAGGGTGTTTTGTCGTTGTTTGATGGCATCAATAAACCAACGGGCTGCATCAATTTTTTGTTTAATGAAAAGCACCGCTTCTTTCTGCCGCTTATCACGCTTGCTGCCTTTATCATATTCTTTCAGCATATCCCTGTATCCTTCACTGATGCGGAGATCAGGTGCATTACGGGAATTCAGGGTCAACTCCAGCTTTCCATTATTGTTAAGAATAAAGAAATCGGGTACAATGTAGGTTTCGGCTTTGTTTACTTCTCCTACGTTTCCACCCGGTTTGGGGTTGAGTTTAATGATTTGCTGAATAATGGCTCTTAACTGCTCATCATCCAGCGACAGGCTGCGTTGTATTTTTTCGTAATGCTTTTTGGTAAACTCATCGAAATATTTTTCGAGGATATTGATCGCTGCATGTATCTCAGAAGCCGGGTTGGCCTTTAATTTATGACGGAGTTGAATGAGTAAACATTCCTGCAGATCACGTGCACAAATGCCGGCAGGTTCGAATTGCTGGATCAGCTCGATCACTTCTTCTACTTCCTGGTCCGTTGATTCAATATTCTGGCGAAAAGCGAGATCGTTTACAATGGCACTGTTTTCCCGACGCAGGTAACCATCGTCGTCAATACTGCCAACGATCTGTTCGGCAATTACTTTTCGTTTGGGGTCCAGGTTGAGCATACCCAGTTGTTGCAGCAGCAATTCATAAAAACTGGTCTCCAGCCGAACCGGAGTTGTTTTACGATCCTCCTGGTCAGGATAGTTATCGTCTCTTGTACGGTAATCGGCAATTTCATCGTCGCCTTCATTTACATATTCATTGATATCAATATTGTCGTATTCATCATCGCTGCCATCCAGATCATACTCTTCTTCATCAGATGAATCGAACTCATCCCGCACTTCATCTGTATATTGATCATCGCTTTCTTCATCGGATTGTTCAAGAGCCGGGTTTTCTTCCAGCTCTTCTTTAATCCGTGCTTCGAGATTGGCTGTAGGTACCTGCAGCAACTTCATTAACTGAATTTGCTGGGGCGATAATTTTTGCAGTAATTTTTGATGTAACCCCTGACTCAGTGACATTTTCGCAGTACATTTATATGATTACAATGCTGTTCAAGGGAGCTAAATTAGAAAAAAATATGGTTACATGTAAAAACTGGAACAATTTTTGTGGTTTGGCGATCCTTTTCTTAGCAATACCATTCCTTGGACTGGCACAACAAGCTGATTCTGTGCTGGTTTTGAACAATAAGCCCGTTATTATCCAGCCGCAGATTTTTAACAAATACAGTTTGCTGAAAGTTGTTTCTGAGAAAAGTAAGCTCCAAAAACCAAATTTAGGCAGCCCGTTTGCCCACTGGGGCTTTATGTGTGTAGGCGAATACAAGCTGGAGCAGAAAACGGGTATTCCTTTGCGGGTACGGTTAGGCTCACTGGAGTACGTAAACAAACTGGAAGGGAAGCGATAGGCCGACTCTCATCCTTCAACTTGTTGTTGTAAATACAGCAAATGATTCTGGGCGGCACGCACATCTGCAAAGCTATAGTCATCACCCAATGCCATTTTGTGTTCGGTAGTTGATTGCCCGGGGTATAATTCCAGCCGGTTTAAAATCGTTTGCAGCTTGGCCTGGCTCATGAGCTGCTCTGCTTTTACGGTTCCGGTTTTGATCAATTCAACCAAATGACCTTCAATGGTGCCGGATGTTAGTTTTCGTAAGGCTGCAATTTCAGCAATGCTTTTTCCTTCTTTGAAATAGTTGAATGAAGTGGTGCGGGTGTCTTCTTTTACTTCGGTTGATCTTTCTTTTCGCTCCCGTTTAGGATGATCTTTTTTTGCATCGATGTTTGTGGAAATATGCTGTTCGTCACAATACTCTTTCACCATTTCCAGGATTTCCTCTCCATACTTTTCCACTTTAGCTTTTCCAAAACCACTGAGCTGTATCAGGTGTTCTTTTGTTAACGGAAGATAGGTGCAGATCTCCTGCAAACTGTTACTGTTGGCAAGTAAATAGATCGGCATGTTGTTTTCAGTACAAACAGTATCCCGCCATTCTTTTAATTTGAAGTACAAGCCAGAGTGACTGATACCTGTTACAGCAGATTGTTTTTGATTAGCTGCATAACAGCTAACCTTTACTCTCGGTACTATAAGATTGAGTTTGTGTTTTAAATAATCCGTTACGGCAAACGGCTGTTCTCCAAATTGCAATTGATAAATGGCCGTATGTAAGGCAAGATATAATGTCTGCAAATGTTCATCCACTTCATCCGCTGCTGATTTCAGTTCGCTAACCAATGGATGTTGCTTTACCTGCTGTTGAAGATTTTCCAAACGTGGCAGAAAATAAGCAGCCGCATCCTGTACACGTTTTTGCAATGCTGTATTCTTTTCTACAATGGGCTCTTCTTTCAACAATTCATTGATGCGTTGAATGAATTTGAGTGCTACGCTTTGCTCTTGTTGATACTGAAGAATCAGTTCTGCGATCCAGTCTTCTGCATGTTCGTTCAAATCATGTTTGTGCTTACTGATGGATTGTTGCAGTTGTTTCAACGACAAAGCTGTTTGCCCAAACGAAAACATCTCTTCCAGCAACTGCTGTGAAAATAATTTCCTTGCCTGTTCAAAGCGTTCCGGTAATGATCCTTTTGGTGTTAAGGCAGCCTGACCGTTCACCACCTGTTGATTACTGAATATAACATTGGGTTGAATTTTTGACAGCAGCACAATGCCATTTAAACTGGTGCAGCGGCTCAATGCTACATATACCTGTCCGCTGGTGAACGATAGTCCTGCATCAATCATTACTTTTTCAAATGTTAAGCCCTGGCTTTTGTGAATGGTGATGGCCCAAGCCAGCCGCAATGGGTATTGTTCAAATGTGCCCAATACATCCTGTTCTAATTTTCCATCCGATCGATTTAATGAGTAACGGGAGTGATCCCATGTTTCTTTTTGCACACGGATGTTTTCATTGCCGCAACGAACAATCACTTCATCATCGGTTAATGAATGAACCACGCCAATCTTTCCATTAAAAAAACGTTTTTCCACGGTGTCGTTTTTCAGAAACATGACCTGTGCCCCTTCCCGTAATACAAGTTCTGCATCTGCAGGGTAACTGTTTTCAGGAAACTCTCCTTCAATGTTTGCGGTATAAGTATATGGAGGAGAAGTTAAGCGTTGCAATTGCTGCCGGTTGATCAGCTCTGCCTGGTTGTTGTGTGATGTAAGCGTAATAAAGGTTTCATCACTATCAGGACGAAAGCCGGGTTGAAATCGTTCATTAAGTATCTCCAGGTCCTCAGCATCCATTTGATTGTTGCGCACTTTGTTAAGTAGTCGCACAAAAAAATCTTCTTTCTGCCGGTAGATGGTTGTCAGTTCAATTAACAACGGCATCTGTTCCTGTATGGCTTTGCTGTCGAAAAAGAAGGTAGAAGTATAATATTCCTGCAGCACGGCCCATTCATGATTTTGCGCAACAGGCGGTAATTGAAACAGATCGCCGATGAACAACAGTTGTACACCGCCAAACGGTTCGTTGTGTTTGTAACGTACGCTTCGCAGAATGGTGTCGATGGCATCCATCACATCGCAACGCACCATACTCACTTCATCAATAATGAGTACTTCCATTTTGCGGAGCAACTGCAAGCGTTGTTTGTTGTAGCGGATCTTTGCCAGCAATTCCTGCCTGCCTGCGTTGGTGGGTAACAAAGGATGCAACGGCAGTTGAAACAAACTATGCAGCGTAACTCCGCCTGCATTGATGGCGGCCACACCTGTTGGTGCAGCCACGATGGTATTTTTGGCACTATGTTCTTTGAGGTATTTGAGAAAGGTTGTTTTACCTGTTCCTGCTTTACCGGTAAGGAACACGCTTTCGTTCGTTTCGGTAACAAACCGATACGCCAGCTCAAACCGTTCGTTGCGTTCCACAGATTGCATATTCATTATTTAACAGTTCACAGATATTTATTAAGGCCGCAGATGGACACAAAAGAACACAGACATGAATTCCATTGAAATGTTATCATAAAAAATTCAATCACTTGTTAATATGAAACGTTGATACTCCAGCTTGCGTCTTCCAAAATTAACCAATAAGCCAACTTCACATCCCGTTACTTTGAGATAGTTTAAAATCTGCGCTACATGATCGGGTGTAATCCCTTTATCCGAAGATTTCACTTCAACAATTACCCGATCAAAGCAGCAAAATCGACATAGAACTGATGCTCCAATTGCTTATTCTTATAACTCACTGAATATTTCTTTTCCCTTTGATATGCTAATTCATTATCTATAAACTCAAGTTCCATCGCATCTTTATAAATCACTTCAGAAAAGCCATAACCCAACGTTCTTTGTACTTCCATACAAATACCGATAAGTCTCCTGCTGTAGAGGGAATAATTCAAAGTTCATACACCTACTGTATTTATCTGTGTTCCTTTGTGTCCATCTGTGGCAAAAAATCATGCTGTAGCTTTATCTCCCAGCATCAAAATCTCATTGACCTGTACTTCTGTGATGTACTTTTTGTTGCCCTCTTTATCGTTGTAACTGCGGTTGATGAGTTTACCTTCAATCATCACCTCTTTTCCTTTCACCAGATATTTTTCAACGATCTCGGCCACCTTACCCCAGGCCACCAGGCTGTGCCACTGCGTTTCTGTGATTTTTTCGCCTTTGGCGTTACGATAACTTTCATTGGTGGCTACACTAAAGCGGGCCATCTTTTTACCGCCATCTAATGTTCTTACTTCCGGAGCGTTGCCCAGGTTACCAATCAGCTGCACTTTGTTTTTTAATGCGTACATAACTTTGAAATTTGCCGCCTGTAGTTGTTGTACAGGCGAGGTTTAAAATTTGTTATCTCAGTCAGCGGTACTTGTTTTCCCGTTGACAACACAAAGATGCCCTGCTGCAAAAACGAGAGTCGGTTATTACCCGTTTCTTCCCGAAGCTAAACGTGTAGAAACGTTTGCACACGGATAAATAAGTTGTATCTTCTCCGCCAAAACACTTGCTATGACTGCATCTGACAGCAAAACCTGCCTGGCCTGTGGCAAACCGTTAAAAGGAAGAGTAGATAAGAAGTTCTGTGATGATTACTGCCGGAATAATTACAACAATCAGCAAAAAGCAAAAGGAAGCCACAGCAGTTTTGTACGGAACATCAACAACACATTATTAAAGAACCGGAAGATTTTAGAAAGCCTGTTGCCCGAGGCTGAGGAAACCGCCAAAGCCAATAAGGATAAACTGCAACGGCTCGGTTTTCATTTCAAATACATCACACACCTGTACACCACCAAAACAGGAAAAACCTATTTCTATTGTTACGATTATGGCTATCTGCCGTTGGAGAACGATTGGTTTTTGGTCGTGAAAAAGAAAGAAGAATAAAGTAATTACAATTTAATCGCCGAACCCCGGATCTGTAACTCAGGTGTAAGCACACGCTTTTCAAAATCTTTGACCGGTCGTTTGCTTTCTACCAACTGTAATAACAATTCAGTGGCAGCTCTGCCCATTTCTTCGGCCGGCTGACGGATCACTGTCAAAGGTGGATCAACTAACTCCGCAATATCAGAATTGCTGAACCCGATCAAGGCAATATCATTCGGAATTACAATGCCTCTGCGTTTTAATGTTTTCAAACAACCAGTGGTTAATTTATCGCTGGTGGTAATGAGTGCATCTGGTTTTTGTTTCAGCGTCAGCAATTTGTTCACGGCTTCTTCCACTTCGGAGAAAACCATGCCGCCATAAAAGCAATGCTGCACATATTCTTTACTGTAGGAGAGGTTATGTGCTTTCAATGCATCATGATAACCGGCGAGCCGTTCTGAAGTAATGGATAAAAATTCAGAACCTGCAATGGCTGCAATACGTTTGAATCCGTTTTTGATCAGGTGATCGGTTGCATCGTAAGCACCTCTGTAATTATCAATGATCACCTGGTGTGTATCTATTTCTTCATGTACACGATCAAACAGTACAATGGGCATGCCTCGGTCGTGCAATGCTTTGATATGGGTAAGGTCTGTTGTTTCAGTTGAAAGAGAGATCAGCACACCATCCACCGAACGGGATGCAAGGAACTGCAGATCGATCACTTCCCGATCGTACGATTCCCTGCTTTGCGATACTATTACATTGTAACCACGATCGTAGGCGATGGACTCAATGCCGTTGATGATCTGTGAAAAGAAGGTGTTGGCAATTTCGCAAACCACCACACCAATGGAGCGGCTGCGCTTTTCTTTTAAACTTAATGCAATGGGGTTGGGTTTATAATTCAGCTTTTCTGCACAGTCCAGCACCAGTTGCTTGGTTTCGGCACTGATCTCGTGACTGTCCCGTAACGCTCTTGATACTGTGGATGTGGAAAGCCCCAATGCCTTAGCAATATCCTTGATAGTAACAGCTTCAAACTTCATATTGGCGATGTTGCAGTAAAGATAGTTTATTCAAGATGTAAATAAGGTACAGCAATCATGCAAAACAGTATAATCAATTGTGAATCAAATTTTTTGAAAAAACAGACAGGGCAGGATAGTTAACTGAAAATGGCATCGTTCTCGGGAACGATTGCGTAAATAAAAGGGTTTAAACGCTTCGGTAATCTTTAAAAACTGCATAGACTTGTTATGAGATAATGACGAAACTGCTTGTTCCATTTTGCCATCAGACGGTTTCAAAATCATAAGCCATTTGTTAACGATTCAAATTTCTGAGTAACTATTTATTTACACATTCTTTCTTCCCTGTATAAACTGATTGTTACCGGGGAATGAATGCTCAATTCTTAAAACAAAGCACAGTATGAAACAATCTTTCTTCCTGCTTTTGCTGATGATGTGCGGTACATTCCTGTTTGCCCAAACCCGACAGATCAAAGGAAAAGTTATGGACGATGCGGGCGCACCTTTACAGGGTGTAAACGTATTAGTATCTGGTTCAAAAAACGGAGTACAGACAGATGCAACCGGTGGCTTCAGCATCAATGCTCCGGGTACAGGTACTGTATCATTGGTTATTAGTTACAGTGGTTTTAAAACCACCACTGTTTCAGCCGATGGTAAAACAGAAGTAAATGTTACGCTTGAAAAAGAAGTATCTACACTGGAAGATGTAGTGGTGATCGGATACAACAGTATTAAACGGAAAGATCTTACCGGTACAGTATCATCCATCAGCGGCGCAGAATTATCAAAGATCCCGGTATCCAGTGCAGCCGAAGCCATTACCGGTCGTTTACCCGGTGTACAGGTAACATCAGTAGATGGTGCACCCGGTGCCGATATCGTAATTCGTGTACGTGGCGGTGGTTCTGTAACACAAGACAACTCTCCGCTCTACATTGTAGATGGGTTCCCTGTAAATAGTATTAATGATATTGCACCAACCGATATTGCCAGTATTGATATTCTGAAAGATGCTGCCACCGCTGCTATTTATGGTGCACGTGGTGCGAATGGTGTGGTGATTATTACCACCAAATCAGCAAAGGCAGGTAAAACAACCATCACCTTCAATTCATTTGGTACAGCACGTACATTGCCCCGTCAATTGGAAGTGCTTTCACCGTACGAATATGTATTGGCCAATTATGAATATGCACGTTTGAGAACACAGACCGATGTAGATAACTTCAGTAAATACTTTGGTGTGTACGAAGATCTTGAACTGTACAAATACCAACGTGGTACCAATTGGCAAAAAGAATTATTTGGTCAGCCTGCTTATTCGCAGCAGCATAACCTCAGCATTACCGGTGGAACAGCAAAAACAAAATTTGCATTGAGTGCCACAAATAATACCGACCAGGGATTGATCCAGGGGTCAGGTTTTATGCGCAACTATCTCAACTTTAAATTGAACCACGAAGTATCAAAAGGATTACGTT